>CAMWRN010000039.1 GCA_947176675.1 uncultured Clostridia bacterium
CCATCAAGGAAAGCAGGTGAACGTAATTGAACGCGGAAAACCGTGAGTTTGAAGGGCTATACAGACGGAACGCCGATACGGTCTACAGGATATGCTTTCTGCGGCTGAAATCCGCAGAGGAGGCGGAGGACGCGGTGCAGAATATTTTCCTGCGGTATCTGAAAAAGCCGAAGGAATTTTCAGACAGCGGTCACGAAAAAGCATGGTTCATTACAGCCGCGCAAAATTACTGCAAGGACGTTTTCAGGTTCGGCGAGTGGAGCATAACCTTTCCTTTGGATTACGATTCCGAATATCTGACCGTTGAAGCTCAAACGCCATTCAAGCTCAGAGCATTTGACGTTATAAGCGACGGCGTGTATGACTTTTACGATATCGGAGCAGCTATAACAAAAGTCGAATATTCCTCAGTATCCTCCGATGTTACCTTTGAGGGAGACTATCCCATACTATATCTTCCCGCATTGGAAATATCGTTTTATCTTTCCGACGGAAGCGAAATGAAACCAAGAGATATAAACCTTTTTGCCAATCCTTATGATTACGACGGAGAGTACGTTGTTCATTGCAGCTTCAGTTATCCCATAGACGTCAGCGATGTCGAAAAAATCACCGTAAACGGCACTCCGATCGAGCTTAAATAATTTTAAACAGGTACTCCCGAAGAGTTTCATTGGGAGTACCTGACGACTTTAGTTTATAAAACAGTTAAAATTTTAATGGCACAAGTTAAAATAAACCAATTTTTCCATATGAATTGTGCATATTGCACTAAAGATGTAAAATATTTTCCAAAAAAATGTGATAAAAAACATTCAAAAAAGCTTTTATTTTGTCTGCAGTTATGGTATAATATTAATGCTGTAAAAATGAATGTGTTTTGTACAGCGCATACCTCCGCGAAAAAATACGGTTACGGTATGCGCGTATTGTTTGCGAATATCTGTATTAACGCGGTATTTGTACCGCTTGGGAGAGAATATTATTTGGAAAAATTTATTATAAAGGGCGGTCGCCGGCTTGAAGGGGAAGTCGAGATCAGCGGCGCAAAAAATGCCGTGGCTGCCATAATCCCCGCCGTTATTCTGTCAGACGAACCTTGCATACTTGAAAATATCCCCAACATCAGCGACGTTTCCATCAGCCTGCGCATTCTTTACGAAATGGGCGCAAAGGTTGTTTTTCTTGATAAAACCACAGTTAAAATAGACGCTTCGGGTATTGCTGACCCGATTGTTCCTTACGAAATGGCTAAGCATATGCGCGCTTCATACTATTTTTTGGGAACTCTTCTCGGCAAATTCGGAAGAGCAAGAGTCTCCATGCCCGGCGGCTGCTATCTGGGAGACCGCCCCATAGACCAGCATCTCAAAGCCTTTGCCGCTCTGGGGGCGACTTGCTCTATCGACCACGGTATGATCGACGTGCAGTCCGAGGGTCTGTACGGAACTCAGATATATTTTGATATGGTGACCGTAGGCGCAACGATCAACGCAATGCTTGCGTCTGTAAGGGCTACGGGCATGACTGTTATCGAAAATGCCGCAAAGGAACCGCACATAGTGGACCTTGCAAACTTCCTTAACTCCATGGGAGCGGACATTATGGGCGCGGGTACTGATGTTATCAAGATCCGCGGCGTAAAGCGTCTTAAGGGCACTACCTATGCAATTATTCCCGATCAGATCGAAGCGGGTACTTTTATGGTCGCGGCGGCGGCAACAAGAGGAAACGTACTTATCAAAAACGTTATTCCGAAGCATCTTGAAAGCATTACCGCAAAGCTTGAAAAAATCGGCGTAAGCGTTGAAGAATTCGACGAAAGCATACGCATTTCCGTGGACGGTCCTTTGGTCAAGACAAGCGTTAAAACCATGCCGCACCCCGGTTTCCCTACCGATATGCAGCCGCAGATATCCACGTTGCTGTGTCTTGCGGAGGGTACGAGCATTGTTACGGAGGGCATTTTCGATAACCGTTTCAGATACGTTGACGAGCTTCGCAGAATGGGCGCGGATATCTCCGTGGACGGAAAGGTTGCCGTTATCGAGGGCGTAGGCTCTTTTATGGGTGCGCCTGTTACAGCTCCCGATCTCAGGGCCGGAGCGGCTTTGGTCATTGCAGGACTCGCGGCTAAAGGCGTTACCGAAATAGAGGATATCTACCACATCGAACGCGGTTATGAGAATTTCGAGGAAAAGCTTCGCGGTCTTGGCGCGGATATTACCAAAAAGAGCGTTCCGGGTGCAGCTGTGAGAAAGGCTGTCATCTGACTGTTCAAAATAAAACCCAAAAATCACGGCTTGCCATTATCGGCAAGCCGCTTTTGTCATTCATAAAGCTTAGGAATCTCGTCAAGAGTGATAACATACTCGTCGTTGTAAATTTCTTTCAGAACGGCAGTATCGTTATGGTCGGTAATGTACTCGGTGTGCCATGTCATGAACCAAACCCAATCGGCTTTTCCGTCTGCAAGCTGCTCCGAGGTGGGAATACGTCCGCACTCGTGGAAACATATAGGCATTTCGCTGCCCGCAACGTCTTGAACCTTTGTGTAGAGATTTGCATTTGCACCGTCATTGTATGAATCTGCGCCCGCAATGTCAACGTATTCGTCGCCCGGATACCACTTGTCATAACCCCTGCCGTTGCCCGAATAGCCAAGTACCCAGATAAGGTTGTCAAGCTCCCAGTGGTTTGTGTAGCGGTCGTACATGATACGCCAGAGTTTTACAAAGTTGTCCGCGCCGCCTTTTCCCCACCAGAACCAGCCGCCGTCAAACTCGTGGAAAGGTCTCCACAGTACGGGGATATTTTTCTCCTTCAGCTCTTTTAACGCTTCGGCAGCCTTGTCCATACCCGCGATGAGAGCTTCATACTCAGCAGTGCCTTCGGTAAGAGCCTTGTTCCAGTCGGCTATCTCGGTCTTCATGCACTCATCCCAGCTGTGGCTGAAATTCGAACCGCAGTGCCAGCAGATAGTTACAATTCCGCCTTTTTTGTGCCATTCCTCGGCGCGCTTGTTCACGCCTGCAAAGTCGTCGTTCATATAGTCGAGACCTCTTATAGCAGGATATTTGCCGGTATTTTTGTAGATGTAGTCAAATTCGTACTGATCGCTTCCCATCCATGTGGACTCCTGCTGTCCCGAAATAATTTTAGTGCGGTAAACGTTGGAGATGTATTCATACAAAGCCTGCGCTTCCTTTGTCGCGTCGGGGTTTGACAGCTTGTGTTTTGTTTCCTTGGAGACGGAGGCTTCCTCTGCCAAAGCGGCAGAGGTCTCAATTTTCGCAGAAACGTTTCCGGTATCCGTTCCGCAGGATACCGCCGAAACAGTCACTGCCAGAACAGTAGCCATTGCAAGCATTTTTTTTACTGTAAAAATCATATTTTTCCACGGACATACTGTACTGCCTGCTATGCCTTGGGCTGTACACTTTTGTACGTATGGAGCCGCATACTCCTTTCAGAATAAATTTAAAACTTCGCTGTACACAAAAGAACACAGCTAAAATATGAGATTTATGTACTGCTTAAACCGAATCTGTTGTTACGCTTTCAGAAAATCGTCAATTTGTTCCGCCATCTGATTAATTAATTTTATCTGTTCTGACATTTTTACAATGTCCTCCGCGTTGATGGACAGGATATTGGTTCTGAATGCAATATCGTTTATAAGTTTAAGAATAACATCTATTCCCTTTATTGCGTTTTCAAGATTTCCCTCAGCCTCGTGAGTAGACTTGCCCGTATCATCAACGGAATAAGCGTTTTTGATCAAATAGCACACATGTAGAAAGAAAAATCCCCAGTCCCGTATAGCTTCATGAACAGAAATGTGATTCCTGCAATCGTAGTGCTTCCCGTTGTCAGGATAATTACGAGAGTATATGTTTTGTTGATATTATTCCTGTATAACCTTATTCATTGCGGTCATTCATTCCATTCAGCATTTTTAAATTAAGTGTTATCTCCCAAAAATTAAAGCTGATCTCTATAAATTTTTATATAATTTTACCATATGTTTTTGCTTTTGTCAATCGTGCCGCAGTGATTCGGCGCATTTTACAAATTGCCCTAAAATTCTTGTATACTTCCACAAAAGGTATTGCAATATTAAAAATAATGGTGTATAATATAATTGACAAATAAATGCGCGGGAGCTTGTACTACAGGCTGAGAGGAAGGTGTGACCTTCGACCGTACCTGATTTGGATAATGCCAACGTAGGGAACGCTTGAAAAAGCCTTTTACAAAAAGCTGTCCGATCGGGCGGCTTTTGTTTTTGTCTTATTCTTTTGAAAGGAAGTGAGCAACGGTTCCCGAATCATTCGGGCGGACGGGAGGGGAGCGCCTTTCGTCACGAAGTCCCTGCCGCATCGGCAGGACAATAACAGCGATGGGAAGCCGTGTTCCGGCGTGAGAGGAAGCCATTAAGCTTCGACCGACCAACCTCAGCGGTGCAAAATGTGCCGCACATTTTTGGGAGCGCTGTTATGCCGTTCTCAATTGATTTTAAAGGAGATTTTATTATGAAAACAACGCAAACTCTTCAAACTAAAAAATTATGTATCGCCTGCATTTTGTGCGCTGCGGCAGTGGTGGGAAGTATGTTTTCCTTTCCCGTTTTCGGCAGCAGGTGCGCTCCGGTACAGCATATGGTTAACATTCTCTGCGCGGTGATCCTCGGTCCGTGGTACGGTGTGGGAGTTGCTTTTACGGCAAGCCTTATCCGCAACATTTTCGGTCTGGGCAGCCTTATGGCTTTCCCCGGAAGTATGTTCGGCGCACTGCTTTGCGGTATAATGTTCAGCAAGACAAAAAATCTTCCGCTTACGCTTATTGCCGAGGTTTTCGGTACAGCTATCCTTGGCGGACTCTGCGCCTATCCCGTTGCAATATTTCTTATGGGGAAAAGTGCGGGCGAGATCGCTTTCTATGCCTACATAGTACCGTTCCTTATTTCTACTGTCGGCGGTTCGGTTTTGTCGGGAATACTGCTTGCGGCTGTCGGAAAAACGGGAGCTATCAAACGTCTTGCGGAATAACAAAGGGAGGTCACGGAAATGTTTAGGGAAATGCTTGAAAATGTCAGAGAGCGCTGCCCTCTGATACACAATATCACAAATTACGTTACGGTAAACGACTGCGCGAACATTCTGCTTGCCTGCGGAGGATCGCCTATCATGTCAGACGATATCGGCGAGGCGGAGGAGATCACGTCCATCTGCGGCGGTTTGAATATCAACATCGGTACGCTCAACAGCCGAACTATTCCCTCAATGCTTGCAGCGGGCAAAAAAGCCAACGAGCTTGGACACCCCGTTCTGCTTGACCCTGTGGGAGCGGGAGCGTCCTCGCTAAGGACAAATACGGCATTGAAGCTTCTGGACGAGGTTCGATTTACGGTCATACGAGGAAATATTTCCGAAATAAAAACACTTGCCGCAGGAAGCGGCACGACCAAGGGCGTTGATGCGGATTCCGCCGACCGTGTTACCGAAGAAAATCTGGAACAGGTCTGCGGATTTGTCAAAGCATTTGCTGAAAGGACAGGATCGGTAATTGCCGTCACGGGAGCGATAGACATTGTTGCTGACGGCAAAAAAGCTTACTGCATTTTTAACGGACACCCCATGATGAGCAGCATTACAGGTACAGGCTGTCAGCTTTCGGCAATGACTGCGGCGTATGTTACGGCAAATCCCGAAAATGTTCTTGAAGCCACTGCGGCTTCAGTGTGCGCGATGGGAGTGTGCGGGGAGATAGCTTATGAAAGGCTTGAACCAATGGACGGAAATTCGTCCTATAGGAATTATATTATCGACGCGGTTTATAATCTGAGCGGCGGCATTTTGGAGAAGCGGGCGAAGTATAAGATTTTGTAGTATGCGTTTTGTCCCGAACCTCTTAAATTCTTACTTATAACAGGAAAGGAATTGCTTTATGAAATGCTCAAAGGAAACAATGCTTCTTTACGCTGTCACGGACAGAAGCTGGGTCGGAAAGCAAACTCTGTACGAACAGGTGGAATCCGCTCTGAAAGGCGGCGCGACCTGTGTGCAGCTCCGTGAAAAAGAGCTTGACGAAGCCGCTTTTCTTGAAGAAGCGGTCGCTCTGAAAAAGCTGTGCGGAAAATACGGCGTACCGTTTATCATCAACGATAATGTGGATATCGCCATGAAATGCGGCGCGGACGGCATACACGTGGGACAATCCGATATGGAAACGGTGAACGTCCGCAAAGCCGTGGGAGACAAAATGATAATAGGCGTATCCGCCCAAACCGTGGAGCAGGCTCTTGCCGCGCAAAAAGCGGGAGCGGATTACCTTGGCGTGGGAGCGGTTTTCTCCACCTCCACAAAGCTTGACGCAAGCGAGGTGTCGCACCGGACGCTGAAAGAAATATGCGCTGCTGTGGACATTCCCGTCACGGCGATAGGCGGTATAAACAAAAGCAATATAGCTGAACTTTCGGGAATCGGCGTGGACGGCGTTGCGCTTGTTTCGGCAATATTTGCCGCCGAAAATATAGAGGAGGAATGCAAAATCCTGAAAAAGCTTTCGGGCGAAATGGTCTCGAAATAGTTTGCAGACCGAACCCAACAGCGGTGAATTGGGGGCACCACCTTTCGCCGCTTTATAAAAATAATGCAATGAAAAAGGAGAATTTCAATGAAAACAGCATTATCGATCGCTGGCAGTGACTGCAGCGGAGGCGCCGGTATTCAGGCTGATATAAAGACAATGACCATGAACGGCGTTTACGCCATGAGCGCGGTAACGGCTCTTACGGCGCAGAACACCACAGGCGTATCGGGAATATCGGAAGTCTCCCCCGAATTTTTGAAAAGTCAGATCGACATGATCTTCGGGGACATTTACCCCGACGCGGTGAAGATCGGCATGGTCTCTTCCGCGGAGCTTATCGGCGTAATTGCCGAGCGGCTTACGTTCTACGGAGCGAAAAATATCGTGGTCGATCCCGTTATGGTTGCCACAAGCGGTTCAAAGCTGCTTAAAACCGATGCAGTTTCCGCTTTGATGAAAGAGCTTCTTCCTCTTGCGGCAGTGGCGACTCCAAACATTCCCGAAGCGGAAATTCTGTCCGGCATGACTATCCGCACACGGGAGGACATGGAGTTTGCCGCGAAAAAGATCGCCGAAGAAAATTCCTGTGCTGTGCTTTTAAAGGGCGGACATTCCCTTAGCGACGCGGACGACGTTCTTTACAGCAACGGCGCGGCAAGATGGTTCAGCGGCAGACGCATTGACAATCCCAACACCCACGGCACAGGCTGTACGTTGTCAAGCGCGATAGCGGCAAATCTGGCAAAAGGATTTTCCCTTGAGGAATCGGTGGAAAGAGCCAAGGAGTATATTTCCGAAGCTCTGGCCGCAATGCTCGATCTGGGAAAGGGGAGCGGACCTATGAACCACGCTTTCGGTCTTGTCGGAAAATTTTCGGAAGAAAAAACTGAATACACAAAAGGAGAACTGTAAAATGAGTACCCAAGCTTACAAAACACAAATGGAAGCCGCACGGAAAGGCATTGTCACCCGCGAATTGAAAATCGTGGCGGAAAAGGAGAAAATGACCGTTGAGGAGCTTATGCCGCTGGTTGCAAGCGGAAAGGTCGTTATTCCGGCAAACAGGAATCACGCCTGCCTCGACCCTGAGGGAGTGGGTTCTATGCTCCGCACAAAAATAAACGTAAATCTCGGCGTTTCCCGTGACTGCAAGGATTACGACATTGAGATGAAAAAAGTCATGTCCGCCGTCGATCTGGGTGCGGAGGCTATCATGGACTTGTCCAGCCATGGCAACACACAGCCGTTCCGTCAAAAGCTGACGGCAGAGTGTCCTGCCATGATAGGAACTGTTCCCGTGTACGACAGCGTTATTCATTATCAGCGCGACCTTGACACCCTTACCGCAAAGGATTTTATCGACGTTGTGCGTCTTCATGCGCAGGACGGAGTGGACTTCGTTACTCTTCACTGCGGAATTACCCGCAAGACCATTGATCAGATACGAAAGCACAAGCGGAAAATGAATATCGTTTCCCGCGGAGGTTCGCTGGTTTTTGCATGGATGTGCATGACCGGAAATGAAAATCCTTTCTATGAATACTATGATGAAATTCTCGATATTTGCAGGGAGTATGACGTTACCGTTTCTTTAGGCGACGCCTGCCGTCCCGGCTGTCTTGCCGACGCGACGGACGTTTGCCAGATAGAGGAACTTGTTTGTCTGGGAGAGCTTACCAAACGCGCATGGGAGAAGGACGTTCAGGTCATGGTGGAGGGTCCCGGACACGTTCCCATGGATCAGATCGCGGCGAATATGAAGGTTCAGCAAACCATATGCATGGGAGCGCCGTTCTACGTTCTGGGGCCTCTCGTTACGGACATTGCCCCCGGTTACGACCACATCACGGGAGCTATCGGCGGAGCTATCGCTGCAATGAACGGAGCGGCGTTCTTGTGCTATGTCACCCCTGCGGAGCATTTGGCTTTGCCTAATGTTGACGACGTTAAGCAGGGCATTATCGCAAGCAGGATAGCAGCCCATGCCGCTGATATAGCAAAGGGAGTCCGCGGTGCAAGAGATATTGACGACCGTATGGGAGACGCCCGCCGCGCACTCGACTGGGACGCTCAATGGGAATGCGCTCTCGATCCCGAAACCGCAAAAGCCATAAGAGCCGACCGTTCCCCGGAGCATGACGACACCTGCTCAATGTGCGGAAAATTCTGCGCTGTGCGGAGCATGAACAAAGCGCTGAACGGCGAACATATTGATATCCTTTAAGATTTATATAAAAATCCGCGCCGTCTGTATGGCGCGGATTTTTAAATGTCAGTCTGTTTACGAGAATTCGGCATGACTCTTTCGGTAATTGTCATTGTCTTTTTGGGCAAGCTCGCTCTGAACACCCGCAAGCTGTTTTTGAAGCTTTGCGGCTTCTTCGTCGGAAGCGGAACGAAGCTGCTGTTCAAGACGTTCCGCTTTTTCTCTGAGCCGTTTCAGCTCCCTGTCTACCTTGCCGGTATCGCAGACGCATTGTTCCGACTTGGATTTTTCCTTTTCGGGTTCGTCCGCCTTGTCAGGCTCGTCAGGTTTGTCCGCGGATTTATCCTCCTGCTTATCGGGCTTGTTTGCGGAATTGCTTTCGGGACTGTCAAACTTTATTCCGGGATTGCCGTTTTCGTCCTGCTTCATACTGTAGAGTCCGATCGGTTCGTCCTTTTCGGAGGGAATGTACTCATCCCGCTTAATGCTTCGGTTGCCTTCCTCGTCGGGAAGCTTCTCCTGCTTTTTCATGGCAGACTGCGCGGTCTTTTGAACTTGCTGCAAGTTCGCTTGCTTCATAATATCAATGCCGTTGTTTGCAATTTTCATTGGTATACCTCCCTTCCTGCGGTTCTAATTTGATAGAACCTTACTGGTTATATTCTACCACAATAGAATATAACTGTCAATACTTCCAAGTAAAATTTCACAGCAGCAAAACATAAACCGCGCAGGAAATCTGATTTCCACGCGCGGTATTTTCAAGCCTCATGGACTGTTTAAGGCTCGTAAACAGTGCCGACAAACAGCGGCTGATTCGTGTCGCTCATTATCACAAATATGAACGGTCTGTCAAGTGTAAAATAAATTTCGTCTTCTGGAGGCATGGCATCTCCATCTGCGACCATTTGGGTAAATGCTGCGGCAGTACAACCCTCTTCGTCGATCTGCACGCGGGCGGCATGCTTTGCGTCCGAAACGCAAATGCCGTCCATATCCTCGGTAAGCGGTGAAAAATCCGAAACGGCGGAATCGAAAACGTCAATTATGCCCAGCTTTTTCAGACCGTCGGCAAGATTCAGCTCCGAGGACACATCAAACTTAGGCACGGAATAATGTACAATTATTTGCTTTGATTTTTCCCAGCCGTAGTCGTCTTTGACCATACCAAGGTATTCTCCCGAAGCAAGCACGTCGTCAACGGTCTTGTCCTCGTCGGGAAGTATCAGCCACATTGCTCCTCCGTCCGCAAACGCCAGCCATACCGCGCCGTAATCCTCACCCCAGAAGTACGGACCGTAATCGTTGGTGTTGTTCATGAACTCAGTTTCAATATCTGCGTCGGGACTGTGAAATGTTTTATAGTCGTTGTTTTCGGGTGAAAACTGACTGTTCCACTTAGCGCGGAAATAAACCGTTGAGCAAAGGGATATTACCGTTTCGGGGTCAAGTGCAACATTTTTTACCGAGTCGCCCAGAAGACCTCCTGTCTGCTTGTTTAGCCAGTCCCTAAGGGCGGCGGTCATATATTTCGAGGACATATCCCCGCGGTAAGAGGCTGCGCGGTAGCTGTCTGCAAGCCTGTTGACCGTCTCCTCATTGAATGCTGCGCTCTCGTTCAGCCACAGGGAATTTGCAAGTATGGAGGTCGTCGCGCCGTCGTTGCGGTAATTGGCTTTCCACATATTTTCTGCCTGTTCTCTCAGGGACTCGATACTATCCGAACCGATTAAATCCAATATCTGACTGCGGCTGTTTCCGTCAGCGGTCTCCGCAAGCATGGCAAGAGCCATGTACACGTTAACGGGAGAATACACGCGGTTCTCCCCGTCCGAACCTATCAGGAACTCGCTTACCGTAGATTGGAAGAAACTGTTCAAAGTGTCATCAACGTTTTTTCCCGCCTGTCTGCGCTCGATACTCTGCTCATACCAAGGGTCATAGTACAGGGCGGCAAGTTCGTCCTGCCAAACGCCGTTCTCATCGAAGCAGTCGTCTTCATTAGGATAATGTGCCATTACCGGATACTCTGCTTCCGCAAGCGTCTCCACATGAACGGAAAGATCACTGCTTTCCATGCCCTCAAGTGAACCTGGTAATGAAGTTTCCGAACTGTCAATTGAAATATTTCCGTTTTCGCCGCCGCCGAGAACCAATGCTCCTACAACAGCCACACAAGCTGCCGCCGAAACTACAGGTATCCAAAGTTTTTTTCCACTGCGTATAACTCCTATTTCTGTTTTTGCGTTTCTGATTTCCTTATTTCCGGATATCCTTTTTTCGTCTGCTTCTGCAACTATCTCCTCATCCACCTGACCTATTGCATCGCTTATTTTTTCAGCTTTTTCCGATTTTCTCATACCGAAAATCCCTCCTTTTCCAACTCCTTTCGCAGTCCCTCACGGGCGCGGAAAAGTATGCTTTTTACCTTTGATTCGCTCATTCCGAAGTACTCGGAAATGGTTTTGATGCTGTCGCAGAAATAATACCGAAGCATAAAGGTGTTCCGCATTTCCTCGCTGCAATTATGCAGATATCTGCTGATTATTTCCGCAAGCAGGGAAATTTCCGCTTCCTCCTCCGGCGAACCCTTTTGCGGAACACATTCCCCCAGCTCGTCCAATGACAGCTCATACTCGGTGATTCTGTTTTTTCCGCCTCTCTTTGCGCTTAGCTTTTTCCGCAGACGGTCAATAGAAAGCTCCCTCGTTATCTTTCCCAGATAGTACCGCAAACGTGCGGGCAAATGCGGCGGTATAGAATTCCACGCCTTGAAATATGTGTCGTTGACGCATTCTCCGCTGTCCTCTCTGTTTCCGAGAATATTCAGCGCGATCGTCAGAAGATACCCCGAATATTTCAGCTCTGTCTGCCTGACAGCGTTTTCGTCACGGTTCAGGAACAAATCTATTATTTGTTTGTCCTCCACTTTGACCCCCTCCTTTTGCCTAAAAAATACGGTCTATAATTAATACCGTATTTTTTTCGGAAAGGTTGTATATTTCAGAAAAATTTTTATAAAAAGGCGGACGTTTCCGAATTTTCCCGAAAATATCCGCCGTTCAAATATTCAGTTGATAATATCTCTGCTGAAAAAGTCCTCGTTTTCGGTGGTAACGTTATATCCGGAAATTGACGAAGTATCGGCAACAAGTTCAAGCTCCGCGTCAAAAAAATCCGTCTCTCCGGTTACTTCCTTTCGGAATACGGATATGGTGATAACATCTCCGGGGATTTTGTCCGCCAGTACCTCCGATATCTCGCTTGCTCCAAAAACTCGCTGACCGTCTATATGAGTTATCACGTCATACGGCTTTAGTCCGGCATAGATCGCACCGCTGCGAGGGTCGATCTCCATTACGCAAAGTCCGGCAGGTATCCCGTAGCCGTTCGCAGCCGCGTCTCCGATGGACACATAGGTTATGCCCACTCTTGTCCGCGTGGAAACGTATCCGTTCGCGATCAGATCCTCCGCGATGGGTACAGCGTCATCTATCGCAATGCAGAACCCTATATTTTCATAGGTTTCGTGATTCATCAGCGCAACCGCAACGCCCACTACCTGACCGTACATATTGACCAGTGCGCCGCCGGAATTTCCCGGGTTGAGAGCCGCGTCGGACTGTATGCAGTTTATGGTGGAACTGCTGATGTAGTCGGTGTCTATTTCGCGTCCCAGACCCGTAACGTGACCGTAAGTGACCGTATTCTCAAAGCCGCCGCCCGCTCCAGCAAGAGCGACCTCCTCGCCTATTTCGAGTGTTGAGGACGTTCCTATCTGCGCAGGTGTAAGCCCTGTCTTGTTTACCTTTATGACCGCAAGGTCGCTTTTTTTGTCAATGCCCACAATGACCGCTTCGCTTTCGCCGTCGCCGTAAAATCCCACAGAAAGTTTTTTTGCGCCGTCAACAACGTGAGCGTTTGTGAGAATGTAACCGTCCTCGGTGAGGATTATTCCCGACCCCGATGATATCGGCGCATATGGGATATCGTCGAAAACCTTTATCTGCACCTGAGAGGGGAGAATAGTTTTTGCGACTCCAATCGATGTGAGCAGTCCCGATTCCTTGTCGGCGTAAAGCTCGTCGTCAAGCTGCGGCTTATCCGCAGTGGGAAGATCGATAATAACGTGTTCGGCTTTTTGGGTTTCGGCAAGATTGTCGAATTTGCTTTCGCTGCCATTGTTGGGGAGTTCGTCCGAAGCGCCTGCGGCAATTTTTACCGCCAGTACAACGACTGCCGCAAACATCAGCACCACTGCCGAAACAAGCGACCAGAAGCAGCCGCCCGAGAATTTCTTCTTGGTCGGTGCGGACTGCGGCGGCATCGGAGGAGGATAACTTCCCTGCACCTGTCCCTGCTGAGGCACATACTGCGGCGCGCCGGTATCGCCGAAATTTTGTGTAAAATGCGGCGTTCCGCCCTGCTGCATTTGCTGCCCCTGCGGATACTGCTGCTGACCGAACTGCCCGGATTGTCCCTGATGAATGTTAGAGCCATTCGGAACGGTCTGGGGAGAATACGGATTCGGTGCGGCGTTTTGGAACGGATAAGCCGCTCCCGAAATGTTTTGTGTTTGCTGTGCAGACTGAGTATTCTGCGCCGCCTGCGAAGCTTGCGCAGACCATTCGTCGGCAGCGGGAGTGCCGTACGATCCATTGTGATTAAGCTGTATTCCTGCCGAGGAGTCCGTTACCGAATTCTGCAAGTCCCGAAGAGTATGCTGCTCCGTATCGGCGCTTTTTTCTTCGCCTATCGGATCGCCGCTGTTCGGATTTTCTGAATTGTTTGAGTCTGCGGCAATGTTTTCATCAAAATTGTTATCCATAAACTGTCTCTTATACAACTCTGACGCTGCCGACGACTTAATA
>CAMWRN010000040.1 GCA_947176675.1 uncultured Clostridia bacterium
GACACAACGTTGTCCTTGCCACCATAAACCATGACTTAAATCCCTCAATGAACAGGATCAACCACTATGCTCCAATAAAAATTGGAAAGCACGTCTGGATAGGTTCAAACGCCACTATTTTGCCGGGCGTGACTATCGGCGACTGGTCTGTTGTGGCGGCGGGAGCGGTAGTTAATCGGGACGTTCCCCCAATGACGGTAGTAGGCGGAGTTTCCGCAAAAATACTGAAAACAATTTCGGAGGAAGAAAAAGATGAAAAAGATCTTTGATATTTTCGTTACCCTTGCACTTACTTTCGGAATGACGGCTTGCGGAACTTCCGCTGAGGGCGCTTACAGCAGCAGTGCGGAAAACACGTCTGCCGCCAAAAACTCTGTAACGGCAGTTTTAAAGAGTACGGAAAGTGTGTCCGAAAAAGGAGAGAAAAAGCAGTTGGAAAACGGTATCGAATTTGATTTTGAAGCAAAAATTGTTACCCTTAACAGCGGTTACAAAATGCCGATTTACGGTTTGGGTACTTACAGTCTTGAGGGCGATACCTGCGTACAGTCGATAACGGCAGCTCTGGAAAACGGCGTGCGGCTTATCGACACGGCGTATATGTACCACAACGAAGAAAGCGTGGGCAAAGCTGTAAGAAATTCTGGAATTCCCCGCGAGGAAATTTTCGTTATCACAAAGCTTTATCCCAACCAGTTTTCTGACCCTGAAGCGGCAATAGAGCAGGCTCTTGAAAAGCTTGATATCGAGTACATTGATATGATGCTTTTGCACCACCCGGGCACGGACGACGTAAAGGCTTACAAGGCTATGGAAAAGGCTGTCGCGGAGGGAAAGATACGCTCCATAGGCTTGTCTAATTGGTACGTCGAGGAACTGGAGGATTTCCTTCCGCAGGTGGACACCGTCCCGGCACTTGTGCAAAACGAGATACATCCCTATTATCAGGAAAATGATGTTATACCGTACATTCACGATCTTGGGATAGTTGTTCAGGGCTGGTATCCTCTCGGCGGAAGAGGGTATACAAAAGCGCTTTTGAGTGATGAGGTTATTTCCGAAATTGCAGAAACTCACGGTAAGTCCTCGGCGCAGGTTATACTGCGCTGGAATTTGCAAAAGGGCGTTGTGGTGATTCCCGGATCGAGCAATCCCGACCATATCAAGGAAAACACGGAGCTGTTCGATTTTGAACTTACCAACGAGGAAATGGAGAAGATAAACGCTCTTGACCGAAACGAAAAGCATGATTGGTACTAAGGAGGGGTGCTATGAAAGTTTTAGGTATAAACGGAAGCGCTCGCATTGACGGCAACACCGCTGTGCTGATAAAAATGGTGTTCGGCGAACTTGAAAAGGCGGGTATTGAAACTGAGCTTATACAGATTTCGGGAAATGTTATAGAGCCGTGCAAGGTTTGCTGGGCTTGTGGAGGACAGAAAAACTGCGTCCACAAAAAAGATATTTTCCGTGAAGTATTTGATAAAATGGTTGCGGCGGACGGAATTATTCTCGGGTCGCCGGTTTACGCGGGAAATATTTCCGCAAATATACAGGCGTTTTTGGAAAGAGCTGCGGTGGTTTCCGACATTAACCGAGGCTTGCTCAAACATAAAGTCGGAGCGTCTGTTGCCGCTGCACGCCGTGGCGGCGCGTTGAACACTGTGGACGCTATGAACCACTTTTTCCTTTTGCAGGATATGTTTATCGTCGGTTCATCATACTGGAGCATTGCATACGGACGCTTGCCGAACGAAGTCACGGACGACACCGAGGGTATGGAAACCATGAAAAATCTCGGACAGAATATGGCATATCTGCTTAAAATCATGGAGAGGAGCAATGCCGAGTGAAAAATATTATTGGCGCAATTATTTCCTTTGTAATGTTTGTTACAATGACTGCCTGTGGAAATGTACCCAATGAGGAAATGCAGATTGAAATATCCGAAGCAGTAAATAATTTGAAGAAAACTGTAAGCGAAAGCGATACGGAATGGTCTGAAAATACGGAGGGGAATATGAATACAAAAACTCTTGTTGTATATTTTTCCTGTACGGGAACAACAGAACCGCTTGCAAAATATGCGGCGGAAATCCTCGGCGCAGATATTTATGAAATTGTCCCCGAAAAACCTTATACCGAAGCAGATTTGGCGTACTATACCGATTGCCGCGCCGACCGCGAGCAGAACGACCCTCAAGCCCGTCCCGCAATTTCGGGTAGCGTTGAGAATATGGATAATTATGACACAATAATTATTGGCTATCCCATATGGCACGGTCAGGCCCCGAAAATTATTTATACCTTTTTGGAAAGCTATGATTTTTCCAACAAAACCATTGTGCCGTTCTGTACTTCCCACAGTAGCAGCATAGGTTCAAGCGCGGATAATCTGCACCTGCTTTGTGATGATTCCGTTACATGGCTTGAGGGAAAACGCTTCGGAGGCGATACTTCCAAAAATGAAATTCAAAAATGGATTGATTATATAGATTTAAATTGAATTTTTGTTATATAAAACTGTTTATATGTTTTATAATGATTAAAGTCAGTCCCGCAGAAACCGTTTGGTGCGGTCTCCGCGGGACTGACTGTTTTATTTTGTTTTCAAAAAAAACTCACCGCTTAGCGTTTGCAAGCATAAGCTTGATACGGTTCTCCTGATTGACGCGTGTGGCACCGGGATCGTAATCAACCGCAACAATATTCGCCTGCGGGAAAGCCTCCTTGATAACGCGGGACATTCCCTTTGCCACTATGTGATTCGGCAGGCAACCGAACGGTTGTGTGCAGATTATATTTTCCACGCCGCCGTGAGCAAGGGCAGCCATTTCCGCCGGGATAAGCCAGCCCTCTCCCATTTTAACGCCTTGGTGCATATACTTGTCCGCATATGCCCGCAGTTCCTCAAAATCGTGTGGCGGATCAAATTCACCATGCTCTTTCATGACGGCTATCATCTGCTTCTGCATACGGTAGATAAGCTTATATGCAATGCCGAAAATTTTGGTCGTACCATTGCTGAAATTATAAATCTTCCCGTCGTTCACATTATTCACCGCGCAGTAGAGGCAAAAATCCAGAAATGCGGGGACAACAGGCTCGCAGCCCTCTGAGATAAGGAAATCCTCCAAATGATTGTTTGCGAGGGGGGAATACTTGACGTAAATCTCACCCACGATGCCGACACGGACTTTCTTTTCCTTTGTCCGCTCCACTGCGGAAAAATCCGAGATAATTTCGCGGTAAAGCTTTTTGGTCTTTCGATATCCGCCCTTGCGGAACAGCGCTGCGATCTTGTTCCGCCACTTGTCCAGTACCACCTTGCTGTCTCCCCTGCGTACCTCGTAGGCGCGGCAGGTGTTATAGAGACTCATAAGGATATCTCCGTACAGAACTGCGTAAAGCATTTGCAGGAACATTCCCGCCGTGATCTTGAAACCGCTGTCCTTTTCAAGTCCGCTGAAATTCAGGGACAGCACAGGAATCTGGGGAAAATCTTCGTCCAAAGCCTTTCTCAGCAGGTGTATATAGTTGGATGCGCGGCAGCCTCCCCCCGTCTGGGAGATAAGCAGGGCGACCTTGTTTACGTCGTATTTTCCGCTTTTCAGCGCGTCGATAAACTGTCCGATAACAAGCAAAGCGGGGTAGCAGGTATCGTTGTGGACGTGCTTCAGACCCTCGTCCACAACGCTTCTGGTTGAGGTGGTAAGAAGCTCCATTTTATAGCCGTTGTTGCGAAAAATTTCCATTATAAGACCGAAATGTATCGGCAGCATATCGGGGATAAGGATTGTGTGGGTTTGTTTCATTTCGGGGGTAAATTTTGCGTTGGACAAATAAAAAGCACTCCTTTTGCGGTTGATAAACGGGAACTTGTCGTGTTTCCAAAATTAATTTCTTATCGGTCTCATATTAAACTTTTTTCGTATCTTTCTACCCAGTTTATGCAGCTCTTTTTCCTGCGGAACAGTCAGTTCGGGGACACGTTTCCATAAAGTACGGATAAGCTTTTCCGCGTCCTCCGCATTTTCCAGTGACGGAAATAACTGCTCTGTGTTGTGCAGGAGTTCTTCGGGCTTGCAGGTCGATATTATTTCAAACATAGATTTGCCTTTCACACAAAAATATCAATTTATAGCTGTTGTCGATTAAGATAGAAATTAATTGTTTGCTAAATTGAAATTAGAAGAAACAGACTCTACGAGAAAACTACGCTGACTGTACGTTCATCACTTAACGGTAAATAAGGATTATTGTCACAGCGGCAAGTATGATAAGTACTTCGACACATACGATTAGTGCTATAACTACCCTTTTCTTTAAAGAAGATTTTTTTCTTTCTCGCAAATGAGTGTTTATGCCAGCGCTTTGTTCCGAGACGGTCTTTGATACGCTTTTGCGTTGGCAAGAAAAGCCCGCTCTCTCTTGATTATCTTCCTCAAACAACGAAAGCGGATGTTGCTGCTCTAAGAGCTGACTGCGGAGTTCAGCCATCCACGCTGCATTGTCCTTGTCACATTCCATTGCAGATAGCTTTGGTATGTTTTTATGTTGATGAGGAAAACTCGACCGTCTACGATCAACTTCCCTAAGCAATGCAAGCGAATCCTGCCGTTCCAAAAGTCGTCTGTGAAAATCCTCCAGCCACGCCGCATCATTCTCGTTACATTCCGTTGCACCTGACTCGTGAGCTATTTTGTTTCTAAGCCATCGCACGCGTTTTAACGTATAATAATCGTCATTCCACGACGGTATTACAGAACGTCCATATGAAGCTCTCTCCTCCATTTTCGTAATATATTGGGTAACTCCGCTTTGGCTTGAAAAAATTTCGCGGCATAATTTGTCAACCCTTTTATATTCATCAAACAGTCTCTCTTCGATTGCTAACATCATTTACCTCACAAGTTTATATTGTCCAAATCAATCGGTTGCCATAGCCGCAACAAGACTTCTGAGACGTATTTTCGCCGCGCCCAGATTATTTATCTCGTCAATTTTAAGCTGTGTATAAAGCTTTCCGCCGCTTTCGAGAATAGAGCGCACCTCGTCCGTGGTTATGGCGTCGATACCGCAGCCGAACGAAACCAGCTGGACAAGCTGCATATCGGGCTGTGTAGTGACATACTTCGCCGCACGATAGAGACGGGAATGGTACGTCCACTGGTTAAGCACACTCAGTTCGGGAGTGTCCGCAAGGTGAGCAACGCTGTCCTCGGTTATTACCGCCAGTCCGAGACTTGTTATAAGCTTCTGGATACCGTGGTTTATTTCGGGGTCGATATGGTAGGGACGTCCGGAAAGAACGATAATAGGCATTTTACGTTCACGTGCTTTTTTGATTATCTCTCCGCCCTTTGTGATAAGGTCGTGGGAATAGTCCCCGAGAGCCGCCATAGCCTTGCTCCAGACTGCTTTCGCGTCATTTTTGGTAACGCCGTATTTTGCCAGCGACTTGCTCATGACCTCTGCAAAATGCTTTTCAAGATTTATGTCAATGTAGGGGTGCAGGAAATTGTCGTCGTTAAGCTCGTTGACGTTGGCTTTCAGCAGCTCTGGGTAGTATGCAACAACGGGACAGTTGTAGTGGTTATCACTCTGACCCTCGTCGATATTGTAGCTTTCGCAGGGATAGAAAATGAAATCCGCGCCTCGCTCCAAAAGGGACAGAACGTGTCCGTGGGCAAGCTTTGCAGGATAGCAGACCGTATCCGAGGGAATGGTGTGCTGACCCTTGTAGTAGATGTCGCGGGTGCTTTCCTCGCTGACTATTACCTCAAAGCCAAGCTCGGTGAAAGCCTTGTGCCAGAACGGGAGCTGCTCGTAAAAGCCAAGACAGAGAGGAAGTCCCACCTTTGCTTTGGGTGCGGCAGGCTTGTCCTTTAGAACGCTTAAAAGCCTGTCATATTTGTATTCATACAGGCACAGTCTTTCCGTTTCGGTCTTTATGCCCGCGCCCTTTTCACAGCGGTTCCCGCTGATAAATTTTCGCCTTCCGGCAGAGCCGGAATTGTCCTCGAAATTTATCACGGTCAGACTGCAATGTGCGGTACAGCCGCCGCAGTTCATCTGCTTTGAGGAATAGGTGAAATTTTCAAGCTGTTCTGCTGTAATTATCGAGGACTTTTCTTTCTTATGTTCCATAGCGT
Source organism: uncultured Clostridia bacterium (assembly GCA_947176675.1). GTDB lineage: Bacteria > Bacillota > Clostridia > Oscillospirales > Ruminococcaceae > RGIG8773. The sequence continues at coordinate 6,156 of CAMWRN010000040.1, forward strand.
AAAGCGCGCAGCCGAACGCGCCCATAAGTCCTGCAATGGCGGGACGAACAACGTTTCTGCCAAGCTCCAGCTCAAAGGAACGGAGTACCGCGTCGTTAAGGAACGTGCCGCCCTGCACAACAATGTGGGTGCCCAACTCGTCAACGGACTTAGCGCGTATAACTTTATAAATTGCGTTCTTGATGATAGACGCGGAAAGTCCCGCGGAAATATCCTCAACGGAAGCGCCGTCCTTTTGGGCTTGCTTTACAGAACTGTTCATGAAAACCGTACACCGCGAACCAAGGTCAACGGGACGTTCCGCAAAAAGTCCCAGCTGAGAAAAGTCTGCAATATCGTACCCCAAAGCCAGCGCAAAGGTCTGAATAAACGACCCGCAGCCCGAGGAGCAAGCCTCGTTCAGCATAATACTGTCGATAGCCTTGTTTTTGATTTTGAAGCACTTGATGTCCTGACCGCCGATATCGATAATGAAATCAACGTCAGGCTCAAAAAAGCTTGCCGCCTTGTAGTGTGCCACAGTCTCAACAATGCCGCTGTCAATTCCGAGACCCGCTCTTATCAGATCCTCGCCGTAGCCTGTTACAGCTGAGGAAACTATCTTTATTCTGTCTCCCGCAAGGGCGTAAATTTCTTTCAGCTTGCCGGAAATAATATCCAAAGGTCTGCCCATACTGGAGCAGTAGTGCTGATACAACAGCTCGCCATTGGGTGTGATAAGTACAAGCTTTGTGGTGGTCGAGCCTGCATCTATGCCAAGGTATGCCTCGCCCTCATATTTGTTTATGTCCGCATATTTCAGGTCGAACTGCTTGTGGCGTTCAACAAATTTCAGGTATTCCTCTTTCGTGGTAAAAAGCGGCTGACCGGTTACAATGTCTCCGCCCGCTTTTGCGTTTTTGACCTTTTCAATAACCTCGTCAAGATTCATAGACTCGCTTGTTTCCTTGGCGTGGAGTGCGCAGCCGTATGCCATAAAGCAGGGAGCGTTTTCGGGAAATACCGCGTTTTCGTCGGACAGCTTCAGCGTGTTCACAAAAGCCTTTCTCAAGCCTTTCTGGAATGAAAGTGGTCCGCCCAGAAACAGCACCTTGCCCTCGATCGAACGTCCCTGTGCAAGGCCCGAAACGGTCTGATCCACCACTGCCTGAAAAATCGAAGCGGCAATATCCTCGCGCTTTGCACCCTGATTGAGAAGCGGCTGAATGTCCGATTTTGCAAAAACTCCGCAGCGTGAAGCAATTGGGTAAAGCTTTTCCGCATTCATCGCAAGCCTGTCCAGTTCGTCAACTGTTATTCCCAAAAGGGTTGCCATTTGGTCGATGAACGCACCAGTACCGCCGGCGCAGGAACCGTTCATACGCTGCTCAACGCCGCCTGTCAGAAAGATAATTTTCGCGTCCTCTCCGCCAAGCTCAATAACAACGTCAGCATCGGGATAGCTGTGATTTACCGCGATAAACGCGCCGAAAACCTCCTGCACAAAAGGAAGTCCCGAAGCGTTGGCAAGCCCCAGTCCCGCAGAACCCGTTATCGCAAGACGGAATTCGCAGTCTGAAAACTCGTTTGCAATATCCGTAAGCTGCTCCTCCACTGTCTCCCTGACCTTTGAAAAATGCCGCTGATAGCGGGAGCGTATAATATTGCTGTCCTCGTCCAAAATAACCGTTTTGACCGTTGTTGAACCTACGTCAATGCCAAGCGAAAAAATTTTACTCATAATTATAATTCCTTTTTAATATACAGATTCCCCGATTTTCCCCGAATTATTTCGTAATTCTGAGAGATATATCAAACGCCTTTACCGAGTGCGTCAGCGCGCCCACGGAAATAATATCCACGCCTGTTTTGGCGACCTCCTCCGCGTTTGCGAGAGTTATATTTCCCGATGCCTCGAGAACCGCCTTGCCTCCCGCAATTTTAACGCATTCAGCCATTTGCTCCGTGGTCATATTGTCAAGCATGATAACGTCAGCCTTGCAGTTCAAAGCCTCCCAAAGCTCTTCAAAGCTGCGAACCTCCACCTCTATCTTTACCATATGTCCGATTTTTGAGCGGAGTGCGGCAACAGCGTTTGAAAGGCTGCCGTAAGCATCGATGTGGTTGTCCTTGAGCATTGCACCGTCGGAAAGATTGAAGCGGTGATTTTTTCCTCCGCCTACAACCACCGCGTATTTTTCCAGTGCGCGGAGTCCGGGGAGAGTCTTTCTTGTTTCCGCAATGGTACAGTTAGTACCCTCGCAGCACTTTACGTATTTAGCGGTTTCAGAGGCAATTCCCGACATATGCTGCAAAATGTTCAGAGACGTCCTTTCGCCCTTTAAAATGGACTTTGTACGTCCCGTAACGGTAGCGATAATATCGCCCTTGCATACCTTGCCGCCGTCCTCGATTTTGGTTTCGCATTTCACATCGCTGTCGATAAGGGTAAACACTCTCAGCGCGCAGTCAATGCCGCAGAGAACGCCCTCCGCCTTTGCAACAAAGTTGGCGGTGGAAACCTCCTCGTCGTCAAGCAGGTAATCGGTGGCGAGGTCTATGTAGTTGATGTCCTCCGCGAGAGCGCGGGTGATAATGTCGTCAACGTAAAAATTCGGTAAGTTCATAGTATCAGTTCTCCTTTTAAATGTTAAATTAAAATAATTATATTGCCAAACCGGAAGTTGATAAACGGATTATTCTGTTTTGTTTTCTAAAAAATCTCCTATTTTACCAAGATGTTTTCCGAGAGAATGATATTGTCCCGAATAAATAATCGGATCAAACTTTGTCAGATCAACATCAAAGGTATCTGCAATTTCTACATTTTCATCTATCTGAATATTTTTTATTTTGCAGAAAAATGTGTCGGAGGCGCCTGTCTTTACAGATGTAACTACTTCGCATTCGTATACCCAGCGGCTCATATCCAAAACAGGGGCAGATACGTATTTGCTCTTTTCATATGAATATTCAGGTTCGTTTGTACTTTTTTGGGGATTTCCAAAATAATCAACAAGGTTTAACATATCTACGCTTGCTAAATTTACGGAAAGCGATTTTGTTCTTATTACATTTTGCTTAGTTTTTTTCGTTCCAAACATGCTAACTACCAATAGATAATCTTCACCATCACAAGTTGCACTGACCCAAGTGATAGGAGCAAAATTAGGACTGCCGTCTTCATTGTAAGTTCCTATTATAAATGTCGGCTGTACACACATTGAATAATTTGTCCCTATTGATTTTCTATTCATAGGAATATCCTCCCAAATCTCAACTTACCGGCTGCGGTCACTGTAAAAATTATCTTGATCAGCTTTCAACTGCATAAGAAAGCGCCGCACCGATACTGTCGTGAATAAGCAAGTCCGCCTTGCCGTCCTTTTCCGTAGCGGTCTTGTTTATCAGCACAAGCTTGCTGCCATTGTAGTACTCGATAAGTCCGCTTGCGGGATATACCGACAGGGACGTTCCCCCGATAATAAGCATATCCGCTTCGGCTATCGCCCTTATAGCACCCTGCACGACAGAATTTTCCAGACCCTCCTCATAAAGCACCACGTCGGGCTTTACCAGTCCGCCGCAGTCAAGGCAGGGCGGAGGACCGTCAAGGCTCTTGATATACTCGGCGGTATGCATTTTTCCGCACCGCAGACAGTAATTTCTGTGCACCGAGCCGTGAAGCTCATACACTGTCTTGCTGCCCGCAGCCTGGTGCAGACCGTCTATATTCTGGGTAACTACCGCCGTAAGCTTTCCCATTTCCTCCAGCTTCGCCAGAGCATAATGAGCCTTGTTCGGCTTTGCGTCAAGCCGCAGAAGCTTGTCGCGGTAGAACTCGTAAAAATCATCAAGGTGATTGCAGAAAAATGTCCTGCTTAAAATCGTTTCTGGAGGGTATTTGTATTTCTGATTATAAAGACCGTCCACACTGCGGAAATCGGGTATGCCGCTTTCCGTGGAAACTCCCGCTCCCCCGAAAAACACAATGCGTTCCGATTCATTTATCCATTGTTTTAGCTGTTCCAATTTGTCCATAATAATCTCCTATCTTGTCTGGTTACTTTTTGGTGTAGACGCAAAATCGGTATTTCAGTCCCTCGTAATCGTATTCCTCCGACTGCTCTTCAAGCGACCAGTTTTCGTCCTCATCAAGGTCAGGAAAGAACACGTCCGCTTCGGGTGCGGCATAAACCTTTGTGATTATTGCCTTTTCGCAATAGGGAAGCATTGCCTTGTAGATCTCTCCTCCGCCGACAACAAAGGCTTCCTCGTCACTGCCGATAAGCTTTAACGCTTCCCCGACGCTGCCGCAGACTGTCGTCCCATCGCAGGAAAAGCTTTTGTCCCGCGACAGCACAATATTGTTCCTGTCCTTGAACGGCTTTCCGTTCGGCAGACTTTCCAAAGTTTTTCTGCCCATAATGACTGTATGGTTTAAAGTAGTCCTGCGGAAAAATCTCTTATCCTCGGGAATGTTAAAAAGCAGATCGCCCGCTTTGCCGATACCCCGGTTTTCACTTACGGCAGCAATTGCAGTTATCATAAAGAACACCCTTTCAGTTGAATGAGATAAAAAAACATTATAACGCCGATAATTGCAAGAATTGCTCCTCCTATCCTTGTAACCCAAATACCCGCGTCGGAGGGCTCGGTATCCTTTGGCATACCGTGTTCGATCCACCATGCCTGTTCGGGAAAGATCACCTGCAAAACACACATAGCGGTAAATACTGCCAAAAGTATTCTGATGATATTATCGTCCGACGTCATGAAAACCGCTCCTTTTAAGTGTAGCACAAAACAATACATCTAAACCGCATATGACAAAATCAGCGGATATTTCGACAAAAACAGCTTTAAATCGCCACGGGAAACTTTACTTCTTCGGGGTTATACTCATACCCCTCCAGAGTAAAGCTGTCGGGGGTAAAATCGTAAAAATCCGTCACCGATTTGTCAATTGAAAACTTCGGAGCGGAATAGGTTTTGCGTTCGATAAGCTCCTTGATAATAGGAATATGCCTGTCGTAAATATGCGCGTCGGCAATAACATGAACAAGCTCGCCAACCTCCAGACCGCTTACCTGCGCGAACATATGCACAAGGGCGGCGTACTGGCAGACGTTCATATTGTTTGCCGCAAGAAAATCCTGCGAACGCTGGTTCAGAATGGCGTTGAGCTTGTTCCCCGACACGTTGAAGGTCATACTGTAGGCGCAGGGGTAGAGCTGCATTTCCGAAAGGTCGTGATGATTGTAAATATTTGTCATTATTCTGCGGCTTGCGGGATTGTTCTTCAAATCGTACAGAACCCTGTCCACCTGGTCGAACTCCCCCTCGGGGTACTTGTGCTTCACTCCAAGCTGATAGCCGTAAGCTTTGCCGATAGAACCGTTCCCGTCAGCCCAACTGTCCCATATGTGAGCGTCCAGATCGTGTATGTTGTTGGACTTTTTCTGCCATATCCATAAAATTTCCTTGACCGCGGTCTTGAAAAAAGTCCTGCGGAGGGTCATAATGGGAAATTCCTCCGACAGATCGTAACGGTTAACTATGCCGAATTTTTTTATTGTATGAGCCGGCGAACCGTCCTGCCATCTGGGACGGACATCCATATTTTCGTCTGAAACGCCGTTCTCCAGAATATCTTTTACATTTGCGATAAAAATTTCATCTACGCGGCTCATTGATCTTCCTCCTAAAAATAGCTATATAATATTATATCATATTTGCGACGAAATTTCAACATTTTTTTGAATAATACCAATAAATCAACGTATGCATTAAAGGGGACTTCCTTCCGCGCCCGATCACGCACAAGAAAAATCCCCTTTGATTTCAAAGTCTGTCACACTAAAGTCCTAACGCTTTTGAAGCAATGGCAAAATATACAAAAAGCGCAAGAGCGTCTACAATCGTTGTTATAAACGGACTTGCCATAACCGCAGGGTCAAATCCGATTTTTTTGGCAAGCATAGGGAGGGAACAGCCCACCAGTTTCGCTATAACTATAACACAGAAAATCGTCGCCGCAACAATGCCGCCGATCACCACTCCTTTACGGTCAATGGCCATGACCTTTCCGAAAGCGAGCAGAGCAATCGTGGCAGCGCACATTACGCCCACCCTGAACTCCTTCCACATTACTTTAAAGATGTCGCGAAAGCTTATCTCGTTAAGGGATAGACCGCGGATGATCGTTACGGAGGCCTGCCCTCCGGAGTTTCCTCCCGTATCCATAAGCATTGGTATAAACACGGTCAGCGCGGGTACTACTGCAAGTGCGTCCTCAAAATGAGCAAGTATTGTTCCCGTAAATGTAGCGGATACCATAAGCAGCGTGAGCCAAGGTATGCGCTGCTTATATATATTGAATATACCTGTTTTCATGTACGGCTTTTCAGACGGGAGCAGCGCAGCCATCTTTTCAATATCCTCTGTGTCCTCGTCGCGGATAACGTCCATAGCGTCGTCGAACGTAACTATTCCGACAATGCGGTTTTCGTTATCCACAACCGGCATTGCGGCGAAGTCGTACTTGGACATGGTTCTCGCAACATATTCACGGTCGTCATGAGTGTTTACGGAAATAACATTGGTCTCCATAATATCTCCGATGACCGTGTTTCCGTCCGCGACAAGCATATCCAGAACGGTAACAATACCTAAAAGCCTGCGGCTTTCCGTCACATAACAGGTGTAAACCGTTTCCTTTACGAGACCGATCTTACGTATCTGGTCAAAGGCTTCCTTTACTGTTAAATCCCTTCTCAGGTAAACGAACTCGGTAGTCATGACCGAGCCTGCGCTGTCCTTTGGATAATTAAGAAGCTGATTGATCTGCTTTCTTGTGTCGGTATCGGTATTGCGCAGTATACGGGACACAACGTTTGCCGGCATTTCCTCAATAATATCTACAGTATCGTCGATGTACAGCTCGTCTAAAACGTAACGAAGTTCGCGGTCGGAGAAAGCGTTGATAAGCACCATTTGGGTATCGCTGCCCATGTAGGTGAATGCCTCCGCAGCAAGTTCTTTCGGGAGAATTCGGTAGAGCAGGATAAGCTCCTTTTCGCCGAACTCCCCGTCCTCGTTCATTTCCTCAACAAGGTAAGCAATGTCGGCAGGATTCATTTCCTGCAGATCCGATTTCAGTTTTACAAACTGCTTGCCGCTTATAAGCTCTGTAGCAAACTCTTTTTCCATAAAAAAACCTCCTATTCCAAAATTGAACAGAAGGCACAAAACAGCTCCGCCAAAAGGAATTTTTTGGCGGTGTTTATTGACAAAGCAATGAAACGGACGCTATGGGTGCGCCGATCTCAAAGCAGCAACTTCGCGGTTTTATGCCCTTACCGTTATCGGCGTCCATAATACCAGTCTCCGAGCCCCCGAGCCGCAGCCTGAAATCTTATGCCGTGTGAGGAT
>CAMWRN010000041.1 GCA_947176675.1 uncultured Clostridia bacterium
CTATTGTACATATGCAATGATGTGCAAATTATTAATAAATTAAAAACAATTAATAAAACATGCGGAATTTGCAAAAAAATCACAGAATTTCATATGAAATCCTGTGATTTTTGCATAATCTTAATGCTTGGAAAATTTTACATCCTTACTGCCGTGAAAGCCATGCATAAGCGATGTCAAGAGCCTCGTAAAGACTGCTTTTCTCGCTCTGCTTTTTGATTGCTTCCATAGGAGACAATTTTTCGTCCGTAGCCATTTTGTAAATCTTCACTCTGCTCGCTACGTCAAGGTCGCCCACTTTCGTTTTCTCTGTGATCTGCATCCAGATCACATATTCATCGTTCATATTTCCGAAATAAATCTCGTCCTTATTTCTTACAAGGGGATATCCCTTATACCTGAGAAAGTTATTCTCCTTGGCAATATCCTCGTTTGTCTGAACAGTTTTGTTTTCTGCCATTGCGTTTCCTCCTTTTCTCGTCGGTTAATGCAAGCTTTTATATTTCGTATTGATCTGTAATCTTACGCTGACTTAGCTCAGCCTCCTGAAATAATTATAACACATTATTTTCACAATTTCAACAGAAATTTATAAAAAACCTGCAAAAATTTTCTCGCCGCTTTTCCTGACCAAAACCATTGCATCGCAACAGCTCTCACGGAGCAGCCTTACAAGTATACTGCTTTTCTGCGGAAAAGTCCGTCGAAACCCGCGGAGTTACTTTTTACCAATTTATTACAAGTTCCTCGCCGTTTTCGTAAAGCTCAAGATTTTTGATGAATCTGTCAACATAAGACTGCTGACATCTGTACTCAGACTGTCCGTTAAGGCGCACAACCGCTTGCCTGTTTCCGTCGGGGATAAATTCTATCAGGTCTCCCCCGCCGTCTCTTGTGACGATGCTGACGGTAAGCTGTGGTTCCGCGGAAATTTCCTCGAAATATAGCTCGCTGCTTGGAGCGCGGAGAATGAACTGATAAAGGTTCTTGAACGCGTCGCCGTCAACGGCTTCTCCGTTAAGAGTGACTGCAAAATCATCAGAGTCTCCCGTGATCTTGAAATTCATTTCCTTGCCGTCACAGGTGATGTTCAACTCATCAAGGTCGTACACATAATTGCTTGTATACATAGTGGTAACAATATCCAGCGGCTTAACGGTCAGCCAAGGCAGACTGCTTTCGGAAAAGATGTAGATGATATTGATACCGTCCACATAAACATATCTGCCCTCTTTTTCGCCGTCCTCGTTTATGAACTCGTTTCCTACTCTGAAATGCAGCAGACCTCCGCCGTTTATTTCGGCAGTGACCTCCGCTGCCGGAGCGTTCATACCGCTTTTTTCCAAATCGTCCTCATTTGGATTGAGCACAGCCAAGTCGCTTGCGGTAAGACCGAATATGCCGTCCGTAACAGAAGCAGACGTCTCCGGGTTAAGGTCACGGAAAACAGGCTCGCTCATAACATACGCGGAGGAATTTGCAACCATGCTGTCCTCGTCGTCAAGACGGATATCGTACTCGATAACTATGTCGTAGTCAATATCTGCACGGCTTACGGTAAGCTTGTTTATTCTGGTATAGTCTGTGGTGTCGTTCTCGTCTACAGCCGTCCGGACGCTGTAGACGGTCTTGTTTATAAGTGCATATTTGTCCTCAAGAAAACAATTCAGCGCAGTGTTGAATACGGTATAGACCTTGGGATCGCCCTCCAGCATAACGTAGCGCTTTGTTTCCTCTGGAGTTATATTGCCTATCAAAAGCTTTTTCACGGTATTTCCGCTGTCGGAAAATTCCGCGGTAAAGGTCGCTGCGGGAACGTCCAGACCGTAAATTGATATATCTTCCGGGTCTTCGACAACAGTCTGCTGGGCGGTAAGGCTTGAAGAATTGTCAACAAGCTTTGACATCACGCTTCCGCTGAGTGGAAGATTTGCGATATCCATGACCGTCCACCTTGCATCGTCGCCTTCGCCAACGCGTATTACCTCATATGTGCCGCCCTCATTTTCAATAGTAAGCTTTGCAAGATCTGCGGGAGCTTTATCGTACAGCAAAAGAGTTGTAACTTCTGCCTGCGTATCCTCCTGCTCCTCTTCCTGCGGAGCGGTTTTCATAAGCAGTATGACCGCTCCCGCAAGAACTGCGGCAACAACGCAGATTATTACTATCAGCCTGATATTTTTCTTCATTACCTATGTCTCCTCCTGAGCCATACAATAATACCCACTGCAGCGGCAGCTCCGGGAACAACAAACATGAACAGTATTCTCATAGCCGATATTTGAGATTCGGCAGCCTGATATGTCTGTCCCGAAAGATCCTTGTCAAGAATGTCGACACCGTCCTCCTTGCCTGAGATCTTGTTTACTATCGAAATAAAGTAGTCGCCGTTATTGAAGTAGATCTGGCTCGTGTAGCTGTTGTTGAGCATTGCGTCCGAGCCGATAACAAGAATATTTGAAAGAAGCTGGTTATTGTTCTTAAAAACATACTTGCTGGAAAGAGCCATAAGAGGCACGTTTCCCTCCGCGATGTCAGGCATAACGCCTGTTTCGGAATACTCGCGGGTCATTTCCTCTGTGAGGAAATAGCCTGTCTCTTCGGTGTCCAGCAGGGAGTATACCGAAACGTTTCCTCTGTGCTCGAAAAGAAGCTCCAGCGGTCTTGCATAGTACATAGCTATCGGATTTGTCAAGGTCTCCGATGGGATACCTCCCGTATAGCTTACCGATGCACCGTCTCCTGAAGAGATAGTTCCGCTGTCTCCGATATAGGTAACGAAGCCGTATCCGCCCGAGCCGCCGAGAATATTCTGCTGACTGCTGTCACTGACGATACCGTTTATGACCTTTACTCCCCATTCCGCAAGGAATGCGTCGATATTCGGCGTCAAGTTCTGAGACGTGCTTGCCAAATAGATCATGTTTTTGCCGTAGTTACCGTCATTTTCCATAAAGTTGTAGAGCTTGTCCACAAGCTCCTCCGAGAAGTCGTTCAGCGGAGAATTCACAATGATGAGCGAAGCGTCCTCTGGTATTTCCTCGGTAAGCGGATCAACCGTCACCACGTCGAAGCCATCGTCCTCCAGCATTGACTGAACGTTGCCGCCCACCGCGCTGTCCGTAACAATATCAAGATAAACCGCCGTTTTGGGGTCGGGGTCGGTGATATACATTATCGCGGAAGTAAGAGTTTTCTCCGCCTTTGAGGAAACTATATTCGTGGACATGGTATAGTAATTTATCTCGGTGTTGAACAGATCCGAAATTGAAATAACCCTTATCCTGTTGGTGTCCTCGTTAAAAAGAATAATGTTGTTATCGGAAATGCTTCCACTGTAGTACTGCTTATACTTATCAACGTATGTGGGGTTTACTGTCATATCCACAAAGTTGAGCGTAACCTTGTCGCTTCCAGCTGCGTATTTTTTCAGCACCTCATACGCCTGCTTGATGTACTTGCTGTCCGAGGTCTGAAAGGTCGTTTCGTCGACAGTGGTGCATATCTCCACGTTTTCCGTCAAAGACGCAAGATAATCCTTTGTCTCGTCGGTAATGGCAAAGTCCTTGTTGGGAGTAAGGTCAAGGTTCATGTTTACCCTGTCCGAAACCAGCGAGATTATCACGTTTATAAGGACTACCAGTACGATCACCGCAATGGTTATTGCCATAGCCGCCGTACCGTATTTAAGCTTTTTGGTATTTATTTTCATAGCCGTATCTCCTTTCCCTGTCAAGACCGATCACGCCCAGCGGCGCTTTTCGAGAGCGCGCACGGTGAGAAAGTTGAATATGAAAATTATGCTGACAAAAAATATCACGTTCGGCAGGCTGAAAAGTCCCGTGGAGAACTCGGAATATCTGCTGTAGAAGCCCAGCGAAGCCATGATCTCCCTCAGCCATTCGATCTGAACGATACCCGAAAGCATATCTATCATAAAGAAAAACATTATTATGATAAAGCTCACGATAGCCGCAACTACCTGACTTTCCGTCATTGCGGACACGAACACGCCTATCGCGGTAAAGCTTGCTCCCAGCAGAACTAAAGCCGCTAAGTTCCCGATAACGGTCGCCCAAGCAAGGTATCCCGACAGTCCGAAAAGCACTATGGCGTAAACCGCGTAGATAGCTATCGCGCAGAGGAACACGCATGTCGCCGCCAGAAATTTTCCCATTACCACCGCGAAAAGATTAACGGGCGCGGTAAGCAGGCACTGATCGGTTCGCTGACGCTTTTCCTCGGTAAAAAGCCGCATAGTCAGCAGCGGCAGCAGTATCATCAGGATATTGAAAGCGCACTGGAAAACGTAAGACATATCTGTCAGACCGTAGTAGACGTTGTAGTTAACAAAATAAGTCGCCGTGTAGAGATAGAACACGGTTATGAAAATATAAGCGATAGGCGAGGTGAAATAAGCCTTCAGCTCGCGCCTGAAAATTGCGCCCATTATTCCTCTGCCTCCTTTGATTCTTCTTTCTTGTCATTCTCTTCCGACTCGGTATCGGCGGGGACAGCTTTTTCCGTTTTCTCCGATTTCTCATCGGAAGTTTTTTTCATTTTTATCTCAAAGCTGTCGTCCATTGTTATTTTCAGGAAGATGTCCTCCAGAGTCATTTCGGAGGTCTTGAGACCCAGTATTATCCAGTTTCTCGCCGCAATTCTTTTGAACAGCTCGCGGCGGATATCGGCGTCCTCTTTCGTCTCAATCTCGTAATCGTACACACCCTTTTCCCGCTCCATATCCGCGGTCACAGAAACAACTCCCGATATTCCCTTTATCGTTTTCAGCACTTCCTCACGCGCTCCGTCGATACGTGCGATGAGCCTGTGATCGGCAGTAATGTTCTTGGTAAGATTTTCCGTAGTATCATCGGCAGCGATCTTTCCTCTGTTGATGATTATTACCCTGTCGCATACCGCCTGTATCTCCGGAAGAATGTGTGAGGAAAGAATTACCGTATGCTTTTTGCCCAGCTTCTTGATAAGAGTTCTTATCTCGATGATCTGTTTGGGATCAAGACCGACGGTGGGCTCGTCCAGAATGAGTATGGGCGGATTTCCTATAAGAGCCTGCGCAAGACCCACTCTCTGCTTATAGCCCTTTGAAAGATTGCGGATAATTCTGTTGTAAACGTCGGTTATCTTAACCAGACCGCAAACGTCTTCAAGGTGAGCCTTGCGGGGAATTTTGCACTTTTTCAGATCGTATATGAAATTAAGGTAATCCTTGACCGTCATGTCAAGATAAAGCGGAGGTATCTCTGGAAGATAGCCTATATTTTTCTTGGCGTTTATCGGGTCGTCGAGAATGTCCACGCCGTTTATCAGCGCCTTTCCCGATGTTGAGGAGATATACCCCGTCAGCATATTCATAGTCGTGGATTTGCCCGCTCCGTTGGGACCGAGGAAACCGAGTATCTCCCCGTCGTTCACGGTAAAGGTAAGGTTGTCCACAGCCTTTTTGGCACCGTACTGCTTTGTAAGGTTCTGAACTTCTATCATTTTGCCGCAGCCGCCTTTCGGTTTATTTTTGCACTTTTTACATTTGTACAGTATAACTGCCTAATGTGTATATTCTGTGATAAAGCAATAAAATTTGGAATTAATTTTACTGTTCAAGCTTTTGGAGCGCATTTTTTATCCTGGAGACCGTATCGGATTTTCCCAAAATCGCCGCAAGCTCTATTCCGCCGCCGGGAGTCATAGCCTTGCCGGAAAGCGCGGCGCGCATGGGAAGAAGCACCCAGCCGTTCTTCACGCCCAGCTTTTCTATCTCGGCAAAAACTGCGGCATGGATATTTTCCTCTGTCCAGTTTTCCTCGGAAATATTCTCCAGAACAGGCAGCACAACCTGAAGCGCAGGCAGAGCCGTTTCAGCGTTGGTTTTCATCTTCTTGTTAAAGAACAGCTCGTTGTCGTACTCACGAAGCTCGTCTATGAAATCCACCTTTTCGGGAATATCCGAAAGCAGCTCGGTACGGGGCTGCAATGTCTTTACAAGCACGTCGATGTCAATATCCCCGCGCTTGCAGGTCTTTCTGATATACGGCAGAGCAAGCTCCTTGAATTCCTCGTGGGAAATCTTCCGCAGCCACTCCGCGTTTATCGCCGTCATCTTAACGGGGTCGAATATCGCAGGAGATTTGGAAAGTCCGCCGATATCAAATTCCCTGATAAGCTCATCAAGAGTGAAAATTTCCTGCTCTCCCTTGGGAGCCCAGCCCAGCAGTGCGATATAGTTCAGTATGGCTGGAATATAGTAGCCCTTTTCCACAAAGTCACCGAAGTACGCATCACCGTCACGTTTTGAAAGCTTGTGTGTCGCGTCACGCATAATACGCTCAACATGGATATATTCGGGAATTTCCCAGCCGAAGGCCTCATACAAAAGGTTGTACTTGGGCGCGGAGGAAAGATACTCGTTTCCGCGGACAACGTGGGTAATCCCCATTAAATGGTCGTCCACAACGTTGGCAAAGTTATAGGTGGGCATACCGTCGGCTTTCAGCAGTATCTGGTCGTCCAGATCGGCATTGGGAACGGTTATATCGCCGTAAAGCTCGTCGTGAAAGGTTGTCTCCCCGTCGAGAGGAATTTTCTGCCTGATAACGTATGGTATGCCCTCTGCAAGCAGACGGTCAACCTCCTCCTTTGGCAGGTCTCGGCAGTGGCGGTCGTAAGCGGGAGTGATGCCATTGGCTTTCTGCTCCTCGTGAACCTGCTCCATGCGCTCCTTTGTGCAGAAGCAGTAGTAGGCGTGTCCCGACCTAACCAGCTGCTCGGCGTACTCCTTGAAAATACCCATACGCTCCGACTGAACGTAAGGACCCACAGGTCCGCCTATATCGGGACCCTCATCCCAGTTCAGACCGCACTTTCTGAGGGTGTCGTAAATGACCTCGGTAGCGCCCTCAACAAATCTGCCCTGATCGGTATCCTCAATGCGGAGAATAAATTTTCCGCTGTATTTTTTTGCAATAATATATGTGTACAGCGCGGTTCTCAAGTTGCCTATGTGCATAAATCCCGTAGGACTGGGCGCAAACCGCGTTCTGACGTTTTCTGTATTCATTTCGGATCATGTCCTTTCATTTTCATTTTCCCGCTTGTCATCATTCTGCGGAGTTTCACAAAGCAGACGAACTTTATCGGGAGTCTCACGCGCCCGCTTAACGTCCTCGGCGATCTGAGCTTTAAGCTCGTCAACACTGCCGAACTTCCGCTCGGAACGTATAAACGCTGTCAGCGTTACCTTTGCGGTTTCTCCGTAAAGCTCGTCTCCCGAATAATCTATTATGTATGTCTCCGCAAGAGGCGCGTCGCTGCCTACAGTAGGCTTCACACCTACGTTTGTAACGCTTTTATAGATGCCGCCGCAGACCTCTGTCCGCGAAGAGTAAACCCCGTATTTCGGCACTATCTGCCGTTTGGGAAAATACTGGTTTATCGTAGGGAAATCAAGAGTCCTGCCCAGTTTTCTGCCGTAAGCAACAGGCAGCTTCAGGGAAAATCCCGAACCCATAAGCAGGTTTGCACGCTCAATGTTTCCCTCGCGGATAAGACCGCGTATCATTGTGGAAGAAATCCTCTCGCCGCAGTTTTCCGTAACCTTCGGCACAGAGTACAGCTTTATCCCACGCTTTTTGCAGAGTCCGTCCAGCTCCTTGACGCCCCACTTGGCGCCCTTGCCGAAGCGGAAATCCTCGCCGCATACCGCGCACTTGGCAAAAAATTTATCGCACAGAACAAGCTGGACGAACTCGTCTCCGTCCAAATACTTGAAGTTGCTGAAATCGGGCGAATAGACATATTTCACCCCAAGACCCTCCAGCAGCTCAAATTTCATTTCCCGCGAGAGAATATAGTCCACGCCGCCGTTTCCCTTTGAGGTAACGCTGGCTGTGTCGAATGTGAAAACCGCAGGCGACGTTCCCGGGATCCTTTCTGCGATATCCACTGCGTACCGTATAACAGTACGGTGACCGTAGTGAAGCCCGTCAAAAAGTCCCATAGCGACAACGGCTCCGCCGTCGGGAACGTTGTTTGTTCCCGTCAAATCTATCATCACTATCGCTCCCTACCTCTCAGCAAACTACAAATAAAAATTCCTTTCGACCTTTAAAACGCCGTTTTTACGGTCAGGCAGGGCGGTGCCAATAAACCCGCTCTCTCCGTAGACCCTGACCCTTTCGGCTTCCGAGGATATACGTATCTTGTTAAGGTCGAGCTTTATACCATTGCGGTACATTCTCTCCTGTGCGCCTTTCAAATGCAGCGCGGGAAAAGCCGCAAACACGTCCTCGATAGGCTTCAGAAAATGCGAAAAATCTCCGCCGTCTTCCGCAGCCTTTTGAAGCCGTTCTATTGTAACGCAGTCTTCCAAACAAAAACCACAAGCTTTTGTCCGAACAAGAGAGGTCATTATTCCGCCGCAGCCGAGAACGTCTCCAACGTCGCTTATGACAGTACGTATATACGTTCCCTTTGAGCAGGATATCTCCAGCGTGCCGCTGCGTGATTCCTCGTTATAGTCAAGCAGTTCAAGCGAATAGACCGTAACCTTTCTTTCGGGACGTTCTACGTTCACACCCCGTCTTGCAAGCTCATAGAGCCGCTTGCCGTTTACCGAAACAGCCGAATACATAGGCGGTATCTGTGTTATCTCCCCGCGGAAGTTCTCCAGCGCTGCCAGAAGCTCTGTCCTTGAAACGGCAATATCATTTTCCGAAACGGTATTTCCCGTTGAGTCCAGCGTATCCGTAGTAACTCCGAGACGAAATTCTGCCCTATATGTTTTGTTGTGGTCGGGAAGAATATCGCAGGCTTTCGCCGCCCGTCCCACAAAAACAGGAAGAACGCCTGTTGCCATCGGATCGAGAGTACCGGCGTGACCGATACGCTTCATTTTAAGTATACCCCGCATTTTTGCAATAACGTCAAAGCTTGTGAAGCCCGCAGGCTTATTCACGCATATGATACCGCAAAGCTCAGCAAGCTTTGAACCTACTGTTACGCCAGCCATAAGTCAATACCCATTGCGGGAGCTATTCCCGACAAAAGACGAAGCTTAACATCGGGCAGAGACCCTTCAAGAGTACAGCCCGCCGCCTTGACGTGACCTCCGCCGCCGAATTTCGCGCATATCTCGGACACGTCTATATCCGAAGCGGAACGCATAGACACCTTGAATTTGCCCTCGTCCTTTTCCTTGATTATGACGCCCACCTGAACTCCCTCAAGCTGAACGCTCATTCCCGCTA
This sequence comes from uncultured Clostridia bacterium, assembly GCA_947176675.1. GTDB lineage: Bacteria > Bacillota > Clostridia > Oscillospirales > Ruminococcaceae > RGIG8773. Next base: position 9,264 of record CAMWRN010000041.1, read on the forward strand.
TGCCCTCAAATTCCTCCTGCGCAAGACCTGTTTTTTTGATAGTATCGAGAGTGACTGCCGCCATAGCGCACTTGTCATCCAGATAATATTCCATTGCGGAATTTATATACTGCTCCACTTTAAGCCGCGCCCTGCTCTTTATGTCGAACATTTCACGGTTAATAAGCTCGATGTTTATATCGTAGTCCATAAGCTTTGCAGCGATGGTATGGGCAAGCTTTGTGGTATTTGCGTATTTGAAGCAACCCGTATCGGTGGCTATTCCGGTATAGAGACATTCGGCAATACGTTTGTCGAACTCGATCCCCATTTCGGAAATGACCTGAAAAAGCACCTCGCAGGCTGCGGAAGCGTCGGGATAAAGCAGAAGCCTTTTTGCATAATGCTCGTTGGAAATGTGGTGGTCTATGCAAAGATCCACATAGTCCGCATACCCGTTCAATCGCGAACCGAGTAGCTTCCTGTCGGCAACGTCCACAGCCACGATTGTCTCAGGGGGAAACTTCTGCGGCTCGTAGCCGTCGTACATAAAACCGTATCTTTTCGGAAAATCGTCCGAACAGAGGACATTGGCTTTTTTTCCCGCCTTGCGCAGAACATAGCACAGTCCGAAGCCGCTGCCCATAGTATCTCCGTCGGGACTCTGATGAGTCAGAATATAATAATTGTCATGCTCCGCGAGAAATTCCGCAGTTTCTTTAAGATCAACAATCATACCGTCTCACTCCTTGTATATCCTTGTGTATCCTTATAGCGATCCGATTACTCCCCGTCCTCGGTCTCTTCCGTTTCTTCGATCTTTTCAAGCATTCGTGCGATCTCCGCAGAATGCTCTATTGAATTGTCCGCAATGAATTTAAGCTCGGGACACTTTTTCAGCCGCAGCTTATTGGATATCTGCCGCTTCATCATGCCCGACGCGCTTTCCAGACCTTTTACCGCAGTTTTTGCAGCGTCCTCGCCGTCCAGACTGGAAATATATACCTTGCAGTGGGAGTTATCTCCCGAAAGCTCTGTTCTCACCACCGAGATCAGACCCGCGTTCACACGCGGATCCTTTATCTCTTCGCGGATAAGACCCGATATCTCACGCTTTATATCCTCGGACAAGCGTCCGTTTCTAAAGTTTGGCATATCAAAACTCCTTATTGCTTATAGGGGCGGCGTTTCTCCACCCGATTACCGCAGGACGGGAAACCCGTTCCATGCATACCGTTTGCCCGTTAATCGGGACGGTATTCCTCCATATAGTATGCCTCGAAAATATCGCCCACATGAACGTCGCTGAATTTTTCCAGAGTGATTCCGCACTCGTAGCCCTCGGCTACCTCCTTGACGTCGTCCTTGAAACGCTTCAGGCTGGACATCTTGTCGTCCGCCACGATAATACCGTCGCGTACAACGCGTATCTCCGCGTTTCTGGTGATCTTTCCGCTGAGCACGTAAGAACCCGAAACCATACCGACGTTGGATATCTTGTAAACCTGACGTACTTCAACCCGTCCCAGATTTACCTCGCGGAACTTAGGCGCAAGCATACCCTTCATAGCCGTGGTTATTTCCTCGATAGCGTCGTAAATGATTCTGTAAAGGCGTATATCCACGCCGTCTCTCTCAGCGCTGTCCGCAGCCACGGGGTCAGGACGTACATTGAAGCCTACAATAATAGCGTTTGAAGCGTTCGCCAGCATAACGTCGCCCTCGGAAACAGCTCCCACCGCACCGTGAATTACCTTTACCCGAACCTCATCGTTGGAAAGCTTCTCCAGCGACTGCTTAACGGCTTCAACCGAGCCTTGAACATCAGCTTTAACGATAATGGGAAGCTCCTTGATCTCGCCCTGTTCGATCTGACTGAACAGGTTGTCGAGTGTAACCTTCTGGTACTGCTTGAACTGCTCCTGCTTAGCTTCGTGCTTACGCTGTTCAACAAGCTCTCTTGCAAGGCGTTCGTCCTCAACAGCGTTGAAGGTATCGCCCGCAGAGGGGACTTCAGCAAGTCCCGTTATCTCAACAGGATAGGAGGGACCCGCCTCCTTAACTACCTTGCCGTTGTCGTTGGTCATTACGCGGACGCGTCCTACGGCAGTACCCGCAATGATGATATCTCCGGTATGGAGAGTACCGTTCTGTACGAGCAGAGTTGCGATAGGACCTCTTCCCTTGTCAAGACGTGCTTCGATTACCGCACCCTTTGCCAGACGGTTGGGATTTGCTTTAAGCTCGGCGACTTCCGCAACAAGCAGAACGTTTTCAAGCAGCTCGTCGATACCCTCGCCTGTCTTTGCCGAAACGGGAACGCATATTACGTCGCCGCCCCATTCCTCTACGACAAGGTTGTATTCGGTAAGCTTCTGCTTTACCGCGTCGGGGTTTGCGCCCTCTTTATCCATTTTGTTAATAGCCACGATAATGGAAACCCCCGCTGCTTTCGCGTGGTTGATAGCTTCTACCGTCTGAGGCATGATTCCGTCGTCGGCGGCTACTACCAAAATAGCTATATCCGTAACGGAAGCACCCCTTGCTCTCATAGAGGTAAACGCTTCGTGACCGGGTGTATCAAGGAAAGTGATCTCCCTGCCCTTGCAGGTAACGCGGTACGCGCCGATGTGCTGGGTAATTCCTCCCGCCTCGGTTGAAGTAACGTTTGCGTTTCTGATCTTATCCAGAAGCGAGGTCTTACCGTGGTCAACGTGACCCATTACAACTACTACAGGAGCGCGTTCTACGCCCTCGCCGTCATCGTCATTGTCGTTGATAAGACGTTCCTCAATGGTAACAATGACCTCTTTTTCGACCTTTGCGCCCAGTTCTTCCGCAACAAGAGAAGCGGTATCAAAGTCAATGACCTGATTTATTGTGCACATTTCACCCAGCTGCATAAGCTTTTTGATGACCTCGGTAGCTGTGACTTTCAGTCTCGAAGCAAGCTCTGAAACTACGATCTCGTCGGGGATAAGCACCTTGAGCTGCTGCTTTCTTGCGCGCTCCAGCTCCAGTCTGCGGAGCTTCTCCGCTTCGGTCTCACGCTTCGTTGAGTACTGCTGGCTCTTTCTCTGCTGCGACTTCTGAGTGAGCTTCTGCTTCTTGGAGAAATTGTCTTTCTTCCTGTTTCCGCCTCCCGTAACGTTAGCCATGTTGTCGTACTTTTCGTTGTACTTATCCATTTCAACGTAGGAGCCTCTTGTGTCGATCTTGTGTATTTTCTGATCCACCACAGCAGAGCTGTCGGCAAACTTAACGTCCAGCTTCTTCTTATTGGACTGCTCCGCAGGCTTCGGCTGAGACTTCTGCTCAGGCTTTTTCTTCTTGTCTCCGCTCAGTACCTGCTGGGCATTGAAGCGTTCCTTTTTGTTTCCGCCCTGCTGATTGCTCTGTACCGCGGGTTTAGACTGCTTCGCTTCTCCGGTCTTTGCGGTTTTCTGCGGCTCGGACCTAACTTCAGCCTTTGTCTCCGTCTTTTCCTGTTTAGACTCAGGCTTAGCTTCAGACTTGCTTTCCTGCTTGATCTCAGGCTTAGTCTCCTTTACCTCGGAAGACTTCTCCGCCTTTTCGGTTTTGGCAGGCTTTTCCTTTGCGGAAACTGCCGCAGCCTTTTCCGTATCCGACTTTTCCACAGCCTGCTTTGCAGTCTCGGACTTAGCCTTCTTGACCGTTTTCTTCTCGGCCTTCTTTTCCGTTCTGGGAAGATTTCTCATGGCAAAATATGCGTCGAACGACTCCACCTGATTGTTCTGGGAAAAATGCTCCAGAACATAATTCATTTCTTCGTCTGTGAGCGACGCCGCAGGCTTCTTGGCAACATCAAGCTTTTCCTTTAGAAAATCCGCAAGCTCCTGACCCGTTACTCCCAGATCCTTGGCAACGTCGTTTATTTTAAGCTTTGTCTGTTTAGTTGTACTCATAGGCTGTATACCCTCCGTTTTGATGAGTTTTGATTTATGTTACGTGCTTTTATTTAATTATTTATATCCCGATCTTCGTCATTTCCGACCTCAAGGTTTTCGCAAAGACTTAGCGCCTTTTCCGCAAAGCCATCGCCGCAAACCGTAAGGATACCCGCTGTTTTTCCTAGAGAGCGATATATCCCGTCAATCGTCATTTCCGTTTTCTTAACGGGAACTCCGCGCTTTTCCGAAAA
>CAMWRN010000042.1 GCA_947176675.1 uncultured Clostridia bacterium
GCAGGATACCGCTCCTCCTCCGCCCGAACAGAAAAAAAGCTCCATGAGTCCGTGGCTGGTAGTTCTTATCGTGTTTGCGGGAGTTTTTGTGGGAATTCCGCTTTTGTGCGCAATTATCCCCGCCATTCTTGGAATAATCGTTGCTGTCCTTGTAGTCGGCGCTGCGGCAATATGCTGTTTGGTCGCTGCGGTCATAGCTTTCTTTGTGGGAGTTGTGCGGCTCTTTACGGCTGTACCCGTAGGTCTGGGACTTATCTTTGCCGCAATACTCTGCGCAGGTATAGGAATGGTACTGCTTTCGGCGGCGCTGGCGTTTTTCTTTAAACTTCTGCCGCTTACCGTAAAAGGAATAGCCGGACTGTTCAGAAAAAGGAGGTATGCATAATGCTTAAAGCGTGTGTAAAACTTCTTGCCACAGGAATAATAATGATATTTGTGGGAGTAATAGGATTGGGCGTTCTTATAGGAACGAATATGATCGATCCGGACGACCTTACCGTTAATTTCGGAAGTTCTTCAACCAGCAGCTATGCTTATGAAGAAACAATTGATACAGGCTATGACGGCTACAACTATGTGACTATCGACAGCAAGGACGCAGAGATCACAAGCCTTGATATCGATATAGGAATGGGTTTATTTTTACTTTCCGACGGCGACGAATTCGCTATATCCACAGAAGGTATAAGAAAAGAGAATTTCAGCTATGAGATCACAGACGGCTGTCTTTATTTAAAATATTCGCCACAGATCAGCCTTATATCTTTTAACTTTTCTGAATTTGACAACGGTTCGACTATAATTCTTACAGTTCCCAAAAAAGATTTTGACAAAATATCCGTTAACATGACAGCGGGAGACGTTTCCGTTATGAATGTAAACACTAAAAAGCTTACTGCCAAAAGTTCTGCGGGAGATATGTTTATTGACAGCGTTTACGCCGAGTCGGCAAGCTTCAAGATGACCGCGGGAGAATGCAACGTTTCAAACAGTACGATCAAGAACGTCTCGCTTTCAATGACTGCGGGAGAGATGTACTTTAACGATTGCAAGCTTTACGGCGACAACAATATCAAAATGACCGCAGGACATCTTCAAATGTGCCTTATCGGAGACAGAGCGGACTACAGGATAAACGTTGATAAGGCTCTCGGAGACGTTTATATCAACGGCACAGATATGGGCGAGTTCGCTGAGACAACTTTTGCTACCACTATGATTCTTACTCAGGAAACCGTTACGCAGACGGAAATATCGGAAAAAGTTGATGAGAACGGTGAAAAAGTTCTCGTTGAACAGGAAGATGAGGATAAAAATTCCAATAACGAAAAGCCCAACGGCAGCATAGATATAAATATGACGGCAGGAGACTGTTATATTGATTTTTTAGGAGGAAATGATTATGAATAGGCTGATGAAATGCGAATCCGACAGAAAGATCTGCGGTGTATGTTCGGGAGTTGCCCGCTACCTCGGAATAGACACCACGGTAGTACGTCTTATCTGGGCGGTACTCTGTTTTTCGGGCTTCGGTATCGCAGCGTATATCGTTGCGGCTTTGATAATGCCTAGCGACCAAGGCTGAGTCAAAATCGAAAACGGCTGACTATATTGTCAGCCGTTTTTATTTTTATTCAAGCATCATCAATAGTTTTCTGTAATGAATACAATTCAGAACGGCGAAATTTTTCATTTTCCCCCCAAATTTTTAAAGCATTAAGTCGACACGGAAAATCAATTCCGCGATGACTTTTCATAAGCTGTGATCTCGTCGGCGATCTGCTTAAAGATTGGTCCGCAGGTAACGTTGCCCGACACGCCGCCCTCGGACATTACCGTAACCGCATAGCGGGGATTATAGGTCGGAAAATATCCGGTAAACCAGCAGTTGAGTACCTCGCTGCCGCTTTCATCGAAACGTCCCGTCTGAGCGGTAGATGTCTTTCCCGCAGCAAGGGTGCTTTCGGGATTAGACATGGAGTTGTCCGCACGAACAGTGTAGTACATAAACTTTTTCAGCGTCTTTACCGTTTCGTAGGACAGCACGCGCTTTCCCGCAGTCACTCCGCTGTACTCAATTGTGCCGTCGCCTGCGCGTATCCCCTTTATCAGGGACGGCTGATTCATCACTCCTCCGTTTGCGATCGCAGCCGTCATTCTGCATATCTGCATAGGCGTAGCGGTAAGCTTTCCCTGTCCAAAGGACATATTTGCCCTTTCAGCAGCCACCTCTATATCGCGGACGGTCTGTAACGTTCCGGAAACGGAAGCTATATCCCCGCAGATAGGTATTTCCTCGCCGAACCCCAACGTCTGTGCGGTTTTGATATAATCCTCCTTGTCGAGATATTCGCTCAGCGCAATAAAGTAAGTGTTGCAGGACTTGACCATAGCGGTCTCCATGTCGATCTCACCGTGGCCTCCCCATTTGTGGCAATTAAATATCTGTCCGTTCACATTTACCGAGCCTGTGCAAATATAGCTGTATTCGGGACTTATCCCCTGCTCCAGAGCAGCTGCTGCCGTAACAAGCTTGAAAATAGAGCCTACACTGTACGCAGACAGTGCGCGATTTACAAAAGGAGAGTCGGGATCGTCCATATAGGCTGCAACATTCGAGGTGTCAAAATCGGGACGGCTTACCGAAGCCTTTATCTCACCTGTGCGCGGATCCATGACTACGATTGCACCCATGGAAAGTCCGTTTGAATCGGCAGCGTTTTCACATATTTGCTGGATATTTTTGTCAAGAGTTGTGACAACCCCGCTTTGAAGCTCTTCGGCATGATCTGTTTGGCTTCCCAGACCGTTCAGGACCTCCCCCACTGCGTCAATGTGAAGCGTAACGGAATTGTTCGAGCAGTTGCTTCGCAGGAAATCATCATAGGCTTTTTCAATGCCGCAAACACCTGCTCCATCGGAAGTATAGCCGATAATATGGGTCGCAAGCTGATCGCTGTCGGTACGCACAGCTGAGCGGAAAATTATGTTTTCCCCCTCAAACTCCGAAGCTTTCTCGTTTACACGGCACAAAAACGGAAGATCGTTTTCTATCCCCTCATAATAGCGTTCCATGTCGGTCAAGTACGGCTGTATCCTTATTGAGCTTATGTGATTTGGAATTATCACAGCTTCGTACTTTTCCGAGCAATTCACCAGCGGTTCAAGATTACAGTCGTATATCCCCGCATATTCTCCTGCGGATTTCAGCGTGTAAGTACCCCTTTGTGCGGAAACCGCCGCTATGTCGCTGTCGTTGATAAGTAACGCAAGTCGTCCTATAAGCACAATGGCTATGATGACAGAAATGATCGGGACAAAAATCGTTCGCTTCAAACAAAACACCTCGCGAATAGTATTAACACATTCGCGAGGTGTTATTCGGGTTCACTTTGTATAATAGCAGTAATCCATACGGAACAGCCGAAGAAAATGGAACTCGGAATAGCCTGCGATTTTTGCCGGCAGCTTATTGTCAAGCTCGTTCTTTAAATGCGCTTCGATATAGTCGATAACGCGCTGAATATGCGTCTGTTCCATGTTCGTCCCTCCCTAATATGATTATAACATATTTATTATTTGGAGGATTGATAAAAACTGCGGAATTTATCAGACAGTGAAGTCGACTTCGATCCGCATTCCGTGAGAAAGAATAACGCCGTCCGTAAGCCTTATTTGCAGGATACATGTATTAATGTCGTCGAAATCATTGTGACCGTTGTCTATACACTCGGCAAAGACATTTTTCAGCTTTTCGGCAATTCCCGAATTTTCCGGCTTACCGAAATATCCCATATTAATGCCCTCTCCGTGAGCGGTAAACCACTCTCCCGCAACTGCGGCAACAGGATTTCTCTCTATCTGCCTCATTTTATCGGAAAGTCCGTGGGTGATAATATAGAACGCTCTGTTCTCGTAATAAGCGTTTACGTTTCTGACATATGGCATGCCGTTTTCAACAGTTGCCAGAGCGATAACGCTGTCCTTTCCGAAGCGTTCGTTCATGATCTGCTTGATTTTCGCATTAAGTTTCTCCAAAGCAGTTACTCCAGTATATTATTCTTTATCTTAGCGGCAGTTAAAGTGTTTCTCATAAGCATAGCGATAGTCATGGGACCAACTCCTCCGGGGACGGGCGTTATGTACCCCGCCTTATCGAAGCAAGCAGCATAGTCCACGTCTCCGCAGAGCTTACCCTCGCTGTTTCTGTTCATTCCAACATCGATAACGACTGCGCCCTCCTTGACCATATCAGGAGTCACAAATCCTGCTTTTCCCACTGCGGCAACGAGAATATCCGCCTGCGAGCATATCTCCGCAAGATTTTTTGTGCGGGAATGACAAATCGTGACAGTTCCGTTTTTATGCAGAAGAAGCATTGCCATAGGCTTGCCCACAATATTGCTCCTGCCGATAACAACGCAGTTTTTGCCGCACACGTCCACACCTGTTTCGGCGATAAGCTCCATTACACCCGCAGGAGTGCAGGGCAGGAAACTGAAATCCCCTATCATGATGTGTCCCACATTTTCGGGGTGGAACGCGTCAACGTCTTTTTCGGGACGTATTGCATTAATTATCGCATTCTCGTTTATCTGCTTTGGCAGGGGAAGCTGTACCAGTATGCCGTTTACCTTGCCGTCGTTGTTAAGCTTTTCCACAAGCTCCAACAACTCCGCTTCGGTGGTTTCCTCGGGAAGAGCGTACTCGTAAGAATTGAAGCCCACCTCAGCACAGGCTTTTTTCTTGTTGTTCACATATACGCGGGACGCGGGATTATCTCCCACGATAACCACCGCAAGACCTATCTCTATTCCCTTTTGCTTAAGTATCTCCGCTTCTATGCGAACCTGCTCCTTTACCTTTGCGGAAACCGCTTTGCCGTCAATTATCTGTGCCATCGGAATTTTCCTCCTGTTCTTCTTCCGCGTCGAAACTGTCCGTAAGTCTGTCCTCGGGACTCAACTCCTCTGCGGAGCTTAGCTTTGCCGACGCTTTTGCATTTTTCTTAGCCGCTCTTTTTTCTTCGTCAGCTTTGTACTTTTCTTCCGTTTCGGCGATAAGCTTTGCAGACTCCTCGGTATCCTTATAGAAAACGTACTCGCCGTCCATTTTTATTCTGTGCCGCTTGAAAGCGATTGCTGCTATGGAAATGATAACGCATACGCCCGCCACAAGCTGAGATATTCTGATATGTCCCACCATAAGACTGTCCGTCCGCAATCCTTCAATAAACACCCGTCCGAGACCGTACCAGCCGATATACATAAAGAATATCTCGCCGTCGAACTTGCGGCGTTTTGAATACAAGTGCAGAAGCAAAAATCCGATCAGACACCATAAGGATTCATACAAAAAGCATGGGTGTACAGGCAGAGCCGGGTCAACGGTGACTCCCGTGGAAGCAAATATCTCATCAGCCGTAGCTTTTAACTGCGCCTGAATTTGTGGACTTGTCATTCCCCAAGGCATTGTCGTATTGCTGCCGAAGCACTCATGGTTAAAAAAGTTGCCCCATCTTCCTATACCCTGACCTATCAGGAACCCCATCCCCGCAAGATCGAGAAGCGGCATAATCCGCACCTTGCGTATTTTAGCCATAATCGCTCCGAACAGCACTGCGCCGATAAGTCCGCCATAGATAGCCAGCCCGCCGCTGTGTATCAAAAATATTTTTGATAGATCATTTTTGTAGCTGTCCCACTCCAGAAAGACGTAGTAAAGCCTTGCACAGACGATCGCACCTACAAATCCGACCATTACCACGTCAACAGCTCTGTCGTCGTCTATGCCGAACTTTTTCATTCTTCTGAAGCAGTAAACTGCCGCCAGAAGCAGTCCGATTGTAATTATAATGCCATACCACTTTATTTCAAAGCCAAAAATTGTAAATGCAGTGTTGTAAACAGGGAACTCAATATTCAGCGAGGGAAAGGATATCGTGTTCCATTCTGCGTTTGTCAAGCCTGCTCCTCCTCTCCGTGAACGGGCTCGATTATAGAGATCGTAACCTTTTCGGTATCAAACTGCTTGGCAAGTCTTTCGGAAACGTCCTCAAAGCTTACCTTGGCAACAGTTTCGATAATGTCGAACGCCGAAAGCTTTTCCATTCCCGCGTTGAGCATTACCGTAGCGATAGCCTCGGAGTCATTCAGATCGCGTATCAGCGCGCCGTAATAAGACTTTTTCACTGCCTCGAAGCGGTCTCTGTCAAGACCCTCCTTTTTGCAGCGGTTTATCTCCTCGATAAGCTTATCACGCACAAGCTTCGGATTTCTCGATTCTCCTCCGAATATAGAACAGAAATATCCGTCGCCTAAAAATACCTCCGACGAGAAAGACGAGTTTATCAGACCGTCGTCGTAAAGCTTTTTGTAAAACGCGGAGCTTTCGTCCGCAAGAAGCGAAAGAGCAAAATTCGTCTCTATCTCCGCCCTCACCTGCTCCAGACCGCTTTCGGGCTTTGCCTTGAAGCCGATGTTGAAAATGGGCATCGAGACCTCCAGCTTCTGGACGACCTCATTTTTGCAGACTGTTTCCGGTTCAGGCTCGAACGCAGTTTCAAGCTGTGGATTCTCGTTGTTTTTCAGCAGCTTGTCGCAAAGCTCCAGAACCTTGTCCTCGTCGATATTTCCCGCAACACTGAGAACCATATTGTTAAGGTTATAAAATGTGTTGTAGCATTTATAGAGCAGGTCTGCGTTGATCTGAGCAATGCTCTCCACCGTACCCGCAATGTCGATCTTAACCGGATGATTGAGATACAGACCCTGAAGCATATTGAAAAATACCCTCCAGTTGGCGTTATCGTCGTACATACGTATCTCCTGACCGATGATTCCCTGCTCCTTCTGAACGGTCTCCTCAGTAAAATAGGGATTCTGAACAAAGCTGAGAAGAATTTCCAGCGACTCGTAAACATTGTCCGTACAGCTGAACAGATAGCAGGTCTTGTCAAAGGTGGTATAGGCGTTTGCGGACGCTCCCGTCTTTGCATAAAGGCTGAACACATCGCAGTCCTCGTTTTCAAAGAGCTTATGTTCAAGATAATGTGCTATGCCATTGGGGACGGTGATAAAGTCGGGTTCTGACTTGGTTTTGAATTTCGTGTTTATTGAGCCGTATTTGGTTCCGAACAGCGCATAAGTTGTGCTGTAATTTTCCATTTTCCAGATATAGATGTCAAGACCCGTAGGATGCTTAACATAGATGTACTGCTCGCCTGTGCGTTCGTTTCTGATAATTTTCTTTTCCATTATTCGCAAGCCTGAAGCTTAATTTTCAGGCTTTTCCTCCTTTCCGGTAAGAACATAAACCGTGTCAAGCTTCAACGAATCAGCCGCTTTGACGATATCCTCACGGGTGACCTTTTTCAGCTTTTCTATCATTTCCTCAGGAGAAAGGGAGTCCCCCGAATAGCTTCGGCTGAAATACCATTCCGCAATGGAGCGCGCTCCGTCGCTTACGCCTTTCCATGAGTTGATAACAGACTTGCGGGCATTTTCCATTTCCTCATCGGTAAAATCTCCGCGGCGCATAGCGTCAAGCTGATTGAGTATCTCCGCTTCCGCTTTGGATATATTTTCCTGCTCCACGCCGCTGTCAACGTAAACAACACCCTTTTTATCGTTATAACCCGATGAGCAGTAGTAGCACAGGCTAAGCTTCTCGCGGACGTTCATGAACAGCTTTGAGATAGGCGTTGCACCGAATATTGCATTCATAAGCTTCATTGTAACAGGATCGCCGCAGTCAGTCTTGAAGCCCATAACCATTTTGCTCTGGGCAACATCGTATTTTTCGGTAACTCTGCAAACCTCGCTTTTAAGCGGAGATTTAGCCGAAGAATTTTCTCCGCCGAAAGCTCTGCCTATAGAGTTAAGAGAGTCGGTAATAATCTTTTTGCAGCCGGCAGACTCCTGCGCTCCCACAAAGAAAATCTCTATCTGCGCGGTTTTAAGCAGCTCAAGATACTGCTTATAGGCGTCCGCGGACGTCAACTTCTCCGCATGGGACACGTCTCCCTTTACGGAAACCGCAGCGGGCTCGCCGCTGAAAATGTTCATGTTGGCGCGTTTAAAGGCAAAAGAACGCTTTTCGTTTATCTCCGCTTCGATGTCGTCAATAAGCTCACGTTTTTTCAGTTCAAAGTCCTTTTCAAAGAACACTCCGTTCTGCAAATGAGGACTGATAAGACAGTCGGTCATGACCTTTGTCATATCCTCTGTGACCTTTTCGCCGTCAAAAGCGTAGCGGTCGTTGATACAGCCCGCCATAAGCGACAGAACCTGACTGTCCCCCATTTTGGACACGGAACCCTTTATTACCGCGCCGTACAGCTCGGAAAGCTTTTTGTTAAGCTCGGTAATGGTAGGATAAACGCTGCTGCTTCCGGCTAAAATATAGGGTATAACAGCGTTAAGGGACGCAGTCTCCTGTGAAAGTCCGGTAACAAAGTGTATGATTATAGTATTTGTTTTCTGGCGTTCATTGATGATCGAGTTATAATGAATGCCGTCTCCGAGCTTTTCACGATTGTATTTTATTGCCAATCTTATCAACTCCTATTAAATGATGTATATAATAACATATCTTATATTATAACATATCTTTTTTTATAATTCTATACCTTGACAAAAAAAAAGTTAAGGTTTACAATTATATTATCCGTTTTTTTCAAATTTTTATGCGGAGAACTCATATACTGTGACCGATGGCTGCGGTCTCAGTATAATGTATACAGATTTAATCGCTTTATGCGGATATTGGAGGGTATTATGGCATCGCAGAAAATCAATCCAAAGGAATGTCCTCGGTATTTAAACGAATTTTTCACCTTCCAGCGAGTTGTAAAAATCAAATCAGAGAGGACTCTTGAATCGTACTATATTGATCTGCGGATTTTTTTAAGGTACGTTAAGCTTACCAAAGGAGAAATACGTCCCGACACGCCTATGAGGGACATCACAATATCGGATATCCCAATTGAATGGGTAAGAGATTTTTCAAAGCTGGATATACTCAATTATCTCAGCTATGTGGCAACGGATCGGGGCAACACTGCCAAAACAAGACACCGCAAGCTTGCTTCGCTGAAGGTGTTCTACAAGTGTCTTTACCGCGACCTTAACCTCATTCCAAGCGATCCCACAAAAGATATCGACTATCCGAAAATGCACGAGCACCTGCCGAAATTCCTTACCCTCAACGACAGCATAAAACTGCTTGAAAACATGAACAAAGAGGATCCCTACTACTACAGGGATTACTGCATTATAACGCTTTTCCTTAACTGCGGAATGCGTCTCAGCGAGCTTGTTGGACTTAATCTTCAGGATGTGAACCTTGACGAACGCACCATGCGTCTGCTGGGTAAAGGTGACAAGGAGCGCATAATTCATATAAACGACGCCTGTGCAGATTCCATCGTCCAGTATGTAAGCGAGAGAGAAAAATCTTCCGTTGAGCCTGACGCGCTGTTTTTAAGCAAACGTGGAACACGTATCACAAACAGGCGAGTTCAGCAGATAGTGGACAACGCCCTGCGGGACAGCAATCTTGACAATCAGGGATATTCCACTCACAAGCTTCGCCACACCGCCGCAACACTTATGTATCAGCATGGAAACGTTGATACACTTATCCTAAAAGAGATTTTGGGACACAAAAGCATTTCCACCACTGAAATTTACACACACATTTCAAACGAATCCGTCAAGGAAGCTATGGACGCTTCCCCTCTGGCAAATATCCGCAACAAAAATAAGCCGAAATAAAGGACTGATTAAATGAAGCTTGACCGTCTCATCGGGATAATTACCACTCTCCAACAGAAAGGAAAGGTCACTGCGCCTTATCTGGCGGATAAATTCGAGGTATCAAAGCGCACGATCAGCCGCGATATCGAGGCTCTCTGCCTTGCGGGAATACCCATTGTCACCGAACAGGGATCAGGAGGCGGTATTTCTATAATGGATGGCTTTTCCATTGATACCACCGTGTTTACAGAAGATGAACTCCGCTCAGTTTTTGTGGGACTCAAATCCCTTGACAGTGTTTCAAATGACTCAAAATCTGCCTTGCTGGCCGAGAAGATAGGCGGAGTTATCCCCGTCGAGGAAAATATGCTGATAGACCTGTCATCGTTCTACAAGGAAAGCCTTGCGGAAAAGATCGATCTTCTGAAAAAAGCGGTCGACAGCCGCAGACGTGTTACGTTCCGCTATTATTACGCGAAAGGTGAGGAAGACAAGCTTATTGAACCCGCTCTTATCGTGTTCAAATGGTCAAGCTGGTACATTTTGGGGTTTTGTCCCGAACGGGACGATTTCCGTATGTACAAGCTTACGCGTCTGTGGGATCTGTCGGTAACCGACGAAACATTCGCACCGCGCGATATACCGCAGGATACGCTTTGCTTCAACGGTGCAATCGAAGACAAAATGTCAATTTCAGCATTGTACGAAGCAAGCGAAAAATTCCGTCTTGTAGACGAATACGGTCCCTATAGCTTTACCGTCACGGAGGACGGCAGACTTCACGCAAGATTCGGATTCCGCTCTGAAGAAAGCGCTTTACAGTGGTTTCTGAGCTTCGGCGGAAAGGTGGAAATACTGTCTCCCGAATCATTTCGGCAGATATATATAAACGAACTCAGGAGGACGCTCGGAATTTATGAAGATACTTAAAAATATTGTAAAAATTTTACTTACAGCAGTCGGTGTTATCGCCGCCGCACTGCTTATATGCTTTATCAACCACCGCGTAAGGATAAGCAGAGAAGCCAGACAAATAAACTTTATCGGCACTCCCGTAACTGTAGACGGCCGCACCATGAACGTATACTCGGAAGGCGACGGCGATGTTACGCTGGTGTTTATGTCGGGCGGAGGTACCTGTTCTCCTGTGCTGGATTTCAAGTCCCTGTATTCGCTTCTGAGCGATAAGTACCGCATTGCCGTTGTGGAAAAATTCGGGTACGGCTTCAGCGACGTGGTAGACAAGAAGCGTGACATTGACTCCATTCTTGAGGACACGAGAGCCGCGTTGTCGGCGGCGGGAGTGAAAGCTCCCTATGTACTTTGTCCTCACTCCATGTCGGGACTTGAAGCCTTGCGCTGGGCGCAGAAATACCCCGGCGAGGTTGCGGCGATAATCGGTCTGGATATGGCTGTTCCCGGATACTATGAAGAAATGGAAATAAATATCCCGCTTATGCATTTGGCAAGCTTTGCGGCACAGGTCGGCGTAACACGCCTTATTCCCGATATTGCCGAAAGCGACGCTATTCTGTACGGCACGCTTTCGGATGAGGAAAAAGAGCTGTACAGAGCGATTTTCTACAAGCGCACCGCGACCGTTACAATGATAAACGAGACCGAAACTGTCAAGGACAACGCCAAAATCGTTGAAGCTTCCGAAGTACCTCAACTGCCAATGCTTCTGTTCATTTCGGACGGATCTGGCGGAACGGGCTTCGACAAAGAAACATGGCGTAATATCCCGAAAGAATACATTTCTCAGGTAAACGGCGGAGACTATATTGAGCTGGACTGTCCCCACTACATACACGACCACGAATATGAAAAAATCGCAGAGAAAATGACCGAATTCATTTCCGAAACGGAGGAATAACAATGACCTTTGACAATCACGACGAAAGAATAAAATACTACGAGCTTATGCTTGAAAGAAAAACGTTAGCGGACATTCCCGCCTTTCCCCTGCCCGACGGCTACAGGTTCGCTTTCTTTAGAAGCGGCGACAGGGACGCATGGATAGAGATCGAGAAATCCGCAAAGGAATTCAAAAGCTATGAGGCGGGACTCAAATCATGGAACGAATACTACGGCGGCAAAGACGACGAGCTTGCTCGGCGAATGATTTTCATCGAAACGGAAAACGGAGAAAAGGTCGCCACGGCAACGGCTTTTTACGATATTTACGGCAGGGACAAATCAGGCGCGGGCTGGCTGCACTGGGTATCGGTCAGACGGGACTTTCAAGGGAAAGGTCTGTCAAAGCCGCTTATCGCCTACACTCTTGAAGTAATGCGGTCGCTTGGGTATTCCCACGCAAAAATTCCTACGCAGACGACTTCCTGGGTAGCCTGCAAAGTCTATCTGGACTTCGGCTTTACGCCAATTCCCCAAAACGCGGAGCGAAACCGCGACGGTTGGAGGATAGTAAAAGCCCTGACAAATCACCCTGCTTTAGCGGAGTTTGATCCTGCCGAACCGAATGAAATTCTTGCGGATAACATCAACTAAACATGACATACAGTTGTCATGTTCGGTGTGGTATTATCTAAGTACGGCTGTTGTAGCTTTCAGCTGATAAAAGATACGGAGGTCAAAATTATGGAAAAAACAATTGATTCCCGCTGCGGACTGCACTGCACAGGCTGTGAATACAAGGAAAGCTGCGGCTGCGGAGGCTGCATTGAGACAAACGGTCACCCGTTCCACGGAGAATGTCCCGTTGCGGTATGCTGTCAGAACAAAGGCTTTGTTCATTGCGGAGAATGTCCCGATATCCCCTGCGAGCTGCTGACGCAGTATTCCTGCGATCCCGAACAGGGAGATAACCCTCACGGCGCAAGGATAGAGCAGTGCAAAAAATGGGCGGCGGAAGTACCGTCAGTGCGATGACATACAAATCTATCAAAAATCCAAAGAAACATGACATACATATGTCTTTACCAGTATGATATACTTATGAAAAAAGGAGGTCATACAAATGAACAAAAAACAATTTTGCGCCATTCCCGACAAAATGAAGGATATGCAGTTATGGGGCTTTAACTGGCTGGAATACGTTACCGCTATCCCGTCGCCCTTGGTTCTGGTCACGGGATACAAAAACAACGGACTTGCAAACGCTACCATGGATTCATGGCTGTGCTTTTCAAGCGAAAATGATTTTTACTGCATTTTCGGCAGCGTGGATAAACGTTCGCATATGTATGAGGTTGCAAAAAATCAAAAGCAGCTTGTTGTCAATTTTCCCGACAAGGACGTTCTCGATAAATGTATGTCAACAATTAAAAATAACTTCTATGACAAGGACGAGCTGTCTCTTGCGGAACTTAGCTATCACAGCGGCAGCAAGGTTAAGGCTCCCGTTGTTGACGAGTGTTTCCTGAATCTTGAATGTGAAGTTGCTTGGGAAAAGCCGCTTTTTGAGGGAAGCAATCATTTGGTCGTATGCACAAGGGTGGTAAACGTCTGGTTGGCCGAGGAGCATTACACTCCCGAAAAGCTTGGACGTTACGGCGAAAGCGGTTATCT
>CAMWRN010000043.1 GCA_947176675.1 uncultured Clostridia bacterium
GAAAAAATAATAAACGTATCAGGGACAATTTTAAAGGTCATAATTATCCTTTTTGCCGCTTTCGGCATATGCTGCTTTGTAAAAATGATAAACAACGGCAGCATAAAAGACAATGCCCAAAATATACATTACAAAAGATACGATCTCAATAATGACGGGAAAAGCAGCCTGCTGATAATATCGGGCAATGGAACCGTACAAAAAGAAGCGGTAGACACGTTTGAGGACGTGCAGGCAATTTATGTCTGCAAAAGCATTTCCGACATTGAGCCGCATTCCTTTCGGGACATTGAGGGGCTGAAGATACTTGTAATATCTGCCGACATTGATTCTCCGGAAAACGATCTGCCTATGCAGACAGATATGTTTTTTATTGAAGATTGTTTTGTCGCATTTACGGACATATATATTTAATACCGATTAAAATTTTATATAAAAATCTGCGTCAAAATTTGTATACGTGATCTTGACGCAGATTTTTTACATTTTTAATTATTTAATTTGCGATCGGTATTACATACTTCAAAAGCACCTCAACCGCCAGCGCGGCAATACATGCTGCCGCCGCCACTGCGAGCAGTCCCTTGTTCTTAAACGCAAGCAGGACTGCCGCACCGATACCGACAGCCGCCGAAGCGATATTCCCAGTGGAATAAAACGCCGCGGGAATCGTCATTGCCCCCAGAACCGCATAAGGTACATAGTACAAAAAGTCCTTGACAAAACGAGACTTTATTTTTTTTCTGAATATCACAAACGGAAGCATCCGAACCAGATAGGTCACTCCCGCCATTACGCCGATGTAGGCGATAATATTTACAGTCATTCTGAAGCCGCCTCCTCCCGATCATCTTTGGGGAACAGCAAGGCTCCCGCCGCCGAAGCCGCAAGGGTGCAGATTATTATTGCAAATCCCGACGAAACGTGCGAGAATAAGGGTATGTACCGCAGTCCGCAGCTCATTACCGCCGAAATTATCACCGTGACAAGAACTCCAACGGACTTTCTTGCGGGAGGAATAAAAATCGCAATAAACATTCCGTAAATCGCTATGCCCAGCGCGGAGCGGAAGATCTCCGGCAGAACACTTCCCGCAATGCCGCCCAAAAGCGTCCCCGCAGACCAGCACAGAAAGGGCAGCAGTATCAGTCCGTACATATAGCTTGGGGTGATCTCCTTCGGTTTTCCCGAAGCCACTGCGAAGATTTCATCGGTAATACCGAACGCCGCCAAAAACCTGTGGGGCGTGGTAAAGCCCGTATCAAGCTTTTGGGACAGCGACAGGCTCATCAGAGCATATCTCATATTTATTATAAGCTGAGCCAGAGCCATTTCAAACAGTGTTCCTGCGGCGGTGATTATCCCCAGACCCGCAACCTGCCCCGCAGAGGTAAGGTTAGTCATAGAAATTGCCGTTGCCGCCGCAGCCGAAACACCCTGCGTAACTGCGGATATTCCAAAGCTGAACGACACCGAAAGATACCCAAGTCCGATAGGCACGCCGTCGGCAAGACCCTCCCTGAAGCTAAGCTTTTCCGATTCCATAAGCAGACCTCTTTCCAACATTTTGTTCCTGATTTTTTCACAAACAGACTATAAGTATACCAAATCTTATCGGAGATTTCAAGTCCGCTTTATTAACATTTTTTGCAGTTACAGCTCGCTTTGGACAAATTCGTACACCTGCTCCGCAAGTTCGGCGTTTATCCCCGCCGCCTTTGCAATGTCCTCCACAGAGGCTTTTTTAAATTCCTCTCTGGTCTTGAACGCGGTAAAAAGCTTCTGCGCCTTTTTTTCGCCAATGCCCTTTATTTGGGTCAAGCCCGTTTCATAGGATTGCTTTCTGTGCTTGCTCCGCTGATAGGTTATGGAAAATCTGTGCACCTCGTCCTGTATTTGGGTAACAAGCATAAACGCGCTTTTTGTCCCCGAAATGGAAATCTCCGAACCCGACGTTGCAATTGCGCGGGTACGGTGATTGTTGTCCTTGACCATACCGAAGATAGGAACAGTCACGCCCATTTCGCGAAGTATAGGCTCGACAGCATTCACCTGTCCCTTGCCTCCGTCCAGCAGGATAAGATCGGGCATACGGCTGAAGCCTTCGTCCTTTTCGTTTTCGTCAAGACCGTGTTTAAACCGCCGCTCAAGGACTTCTCTCATACTTGCATAGTCGTTCTGTATCGCAGTCTCCTTTATGGAGAATTTCTTGTACGCCTTTTTAAGCGGTCTGCCGTTCTCGAAGACCACCATTCCCGCAACCATGGAGGAGCTTCCTAAGTTGGATATATCATATGCTTCGATATATCGGGGCGGTTCGGGAAGTCCCAGAATTTTTCCAAGAGCCTCCAGCGCAACTATCTCCTTACCCGTCCGCCCGACTTTAATGGCAAGACTTTCGCTTGCGTTTGATTTCGCCATCATTATCAGCCGCAGACCCTTTCCTCGCTTTTTCGAGGAAATGTCCACAGCCCGTCCGCATCGTTCCCGCAGAAGCTTTTCAACCATTTCGCTGTTGGGAAGTTCCTCCTCGGTGATTATCTCGCGGGGAATTCTCGACGGATCGGAATAGTACTGCAAAACAAAGTCCTCCAGCATATCCGCTTCGCTGTCCAGAGTGCCCAGATCGAATTCGGCGCGGTCGTAAAGACGTCCGCAGCGGTACATCAAAGCCGCCGCGCAGACGTTTTCGCCGTTCTGGGCAACAGCGATGATATCCGTGTCCCGCATATCATCGTCCATTATCTTCTGACGGTCGGCAGCGCGCTTTATCGCGGATATCCTGTCCCGAAGCCGCGCCGCAAGTTCAAAATCAAGCTCCTCGGCGGCTTTGTTCATCTGCTCCGTAAGGGTCTCCACCGATGCCTCAGAACCGTTTTGAATGTACTCCACCGCCTGTTTGATTACCTTTCCATACTCCTCCGCTGTAATGTCTCCAGCGCAAACGCCCATGCACTGCTTGATGTGATTGTTCAGACAGGGACGGTACTTGCCGATATCCCGCGGAAAAATCCTCTTGCAGGTGGGAAGCATGAAAACCTTGTTGACTTCCTCCACTGCCTGCTTTGCCACAAACGCGCTTGTGTAGGGACCCAGATATGTCCCCTTGCCGCTTTTCTTCAATTCGGCAGTAATACGGGGAAACTCTCCGTCGGATATCTTGATATAGCTGTAGCCCTTGTCGTCCTTAAGCAAAATATTGTACTTGGGCATATGCTGTTTTATCATGGAGCATTCCAGCACCAACGCTTCGTATTCGCTGTCGGTCACGATAAAGTCGTAATCGAAAACATGAGACACCATTTTCGCCACCTTGGGGGTATGGTCGGGAGTCTCGCGGAAATAGCTTGTCACTCTGTTTTTCAGATTTTTCGCCTTTCCGATATAGATTATATTTCCGCCCTTATCCCTCATTCGGTACACCCCCGGAGAGGTCGTAAGCTTTGCGGTTTTTTCTCTAAGATAAGGAAGTCTTTCATTCATTCCGAACACCACCCAAACATCAATCGCTGTTTTTTCTGACATATTGTACTTCACGCAAAGATTTCCCGCCGATACTATTGTCAAGATATTTCCCGTTCGGTACAAAGCCCTGTCTTTCATAAAATTCTCTTGCTTTAGTATTTTCCTCCAACACCCAAAGAAATATGTCACTAAAACCCATTTCTTCAAGTCGGCGGACAGCTTCGGCAAAAAGCTTTTTCCCAAAGCCTTTCCCCATATAGTCGGGCAGAAGATAGATAGAAACTATCTCTCCCCACCCCGCCATGTCCCCGAAGCGGGAGGGACAAAAGCTTGCCGTACCTATAATTTCAACTTTCTCTGTCATCACAAGAGTGCTGATATTCGGTTTGTCTGCGGAAGCCGCCCACTGCCCTTGCGGTATGCTGTCGAGATAGTCCTGCGGAATTATCCCCTTATAGGCGAACTTCCAGCTTTCCTCATAAACGCGGCTTAAAGCGTTTATGTCATCGTCATTGCGAAGTCTCCGTATTTCCATATTATCTCCTTAAAAAGGGTACCGTTCGGTACCCTTTTGTTTTGGCTTTAGTTTTAGTTATGTCGGTATCGGATAGCAGCCTATATAGATTCCCTGCTCCGCATACTCTTTCTGTTCTTCCGAAGATATCTTATGCTTCATATCGTCGGAAATAGGGTCTTTTGACCAGAGCATATAATCAACAGAGTATATATCAGGATCATATTCGCCATAAAAATATCCTTCTATGTCCTCAAAAACCAATCCCGTACCGTCCTTAGCCGTACCTCCGAAATCAAAGTTTGCCCCGCTTCCCGTAATATCACTGCCGGACAGTGGTTCGTTGTCTATCCCGGCATGAACAAGCAGCGATGCCGCAGCAGTAAAATATGTTTTAGCATTGGCGTTAGCCTGCGTTATTTTGGATTTGTCAATGTAGTCCAGCATTTCGCTGCCGTAGGGTGTTTCCTGCATAACTGCTGTGAAGTCGCTTTCGATATTCTCAAGAAGCGTATCCATTTCCTCTTCGGTAATGTCAAGGAATTCTTTCTCCGCGTCAAGCTCAGGCATTGTGCTGCCCTTTTCAACGGTCACAACACCCTTGGGCATATAGGATACCTCCGCCGAACCGCTTACCGCAGAAACTCTGTCCAATGTTATCTCAAAATCTTTCCTGCCCGTTTTTACCGTACCCTCAGCTTTGCAGGAAATTTCCAGCGACGGAATATCCAGCGTTATCGTATAGCTCTCTCCGTCTCTGGTTGAAGCAATGGTCGCAAGCTCACTTGTCTCGCCGTTTGCGGTAAGAGAAAATACTATCTCCGAGCCGTTTTCATTCCTTGTGATATCCGCTGCGACAGCGTCCTCTTCCTCGCCATCCTCACATACGCCCGACTTGAAGCTTTGCTTGTTGGAATTTTCGGGGTCTGCGCCGTAAAGAACGTCCGCGTAAAAGTACATATTCTCCCCATCGGCAGAACCCAGCAGGTCAATGTCCGTCATCATAAGCATATGGCTTTTGCTGTTTACATAGTGAACAATTTTAAGGTCGCAGCTGTCCATCTCGTCAAACAGCGACATTTTCTGTTCTTTTAGTTCGTCCTTGGTGTAGTATTCAAAATCCTGTTCGTCTGCGTATTCGTTCAGATACAGGTCGACAAACCTTTCCGTCAGAGAAGCTATATCCTCTTTTGAATAGCTGTATGTAACGATGTTCGCGCTGACAGTCTCCCCTCCGATATCCGTATCTACCTTTTCCTCGGTAACGGGAGGGTGAGCCGCCGCAAAGTCCTCAAGTATTGCCGACAGCTTATCTTCAGTCTCCGAGCCTTCGTCCCCCATTGCTTCGGACATTTCCCCGATGTACTGCACAAACGCGTCGTATTCTTCCTGCTCCATAGCGTACTCCGTTCCAGAATCGGGAGCAAATATTGAACCCGCCAGCTTTTCCGCCAATCCCTCAAAGGTCACATCGTAAACGTGTCTGCCGGAATTTCCGTTAGTTCCTATCTTCAAGCCATCCCTGCCTGCATAGAGATAAATCTCCGCGGAAGTGCCTTCAGTGCCTGTCACCCTATAGATCTGGGCGGCTTTTTCGTCCTTTTCGTTGACGTATAACTCTCCGCTGAACTGTACACCCTCGATCTCAAAGTCAAGCTTTAAAGAACCGTCTTTGCAGGCTTCCTGCAAAATCTTATGTTCCTCGCCAAAAACATTTCCGGCCAGTGCTTTCATTGTGTTTTCCTGCGCCATAGAAATATACTCCGCAGGCTGTTCGTTCAGCATTTTTGTGTAGTTCGTACACCCCGACATTGTCAATGCAGCAGCCGCTGCCGCAGCAGTACAAGCCGCTGCTTTAAGCCCTCCCCAAAATTTCTTCATGATCTGTCCTTTCCGCATAAATATCCAAAATAATTATGCACTAACATTTTATACTGTGTATCCCTAAAAACTTTTGCACATTTGTGCATCAAAAGAATCATTACTAAAATTATACACCTGTAAAGCCTTTCTGTCAATTATTCTGGCACCGCTCACAATATTTTTAACATAAATGCCAAATCACACCAAACCGCCTGACATGAAATTGTACAAAATAAAGCGGATCAGCTTTTCAGCCGACCCGCCGTTAATTTATCTTTTTTCAACGCTCTTTATATGGTATCTTTTTTTACCGCTCTGTACAACCTTAAGCTTTTTGTTGTGGGGCATGATATCGGGAAGAGCCGTAAAGAGCAGAACTCCCGAATTAAAGCTTCCCGCAAAATCACCGTCGAAAATTCCACCGTTCGATGAAACGTCGGAAATATGATCCTTGTAAATTACAAGAGCATACGGCGAAAAGCTTGAGCATACAAACTGAACGCACCATATATTGTCAATGTCTACGATTGCGCAGGGCAATACCTCAAGGGTAGTATCCGCGGTACGGATCCAATCCTCGGCGGAATCATCCGCTCTGAGCTCCTCAGTATCTGTCATTCCGTCGCCGATATGGACTACCGTTATATAGTCACGGTAGGCAATAAGCCTGTCGGGGATCGGCATGGTTATCGTCACAGTGTAACCGGGATTCGGATCGACCTCGATCTTTGTACCCTCTCTGTATATGCTTATGTCAAAAGGATAGATAATGAAACTGCTCAATCCGTCAGCGTAATTTTTAAGCACGTCCTTTACAGCTTCGGTGGATTCCCTGTTAGTGGTAAAGTAAACGTCAACAGGCTCGTCAAATGCGCCGTGATTAGCGCCTGCTGTAATGTACTCGCTGTGAGAAATTCCGTAAGGAGTTGTACCCCTTACCGTGAGCATATTGTCTATGTCCGTGTTGGAACCTGTCGAAGGAGTAGCCGACACCGACATGGAATACTCACCGTAGAATCGCTCGCCGTTTATGGTCTTATAGGGAGCGACCATATAGGTGTACTTCTGACCGTTTTTAAGTCCTGTATGAGAATACTTTGTTCCGCTTATAACGGTTATAGGCTCAAACTCCATTGTTCTGGAGTTATAGAGATAAACAACATATCCTTCCGCACCTTTTACCGCTGTCCAGCTCAAATCAATCTGACGGTTGCCCGCCGTTGCCGTAAGATCGATGACCGAATTGAGCGAAACGCCTGTTGTAACAGTTATTGATTTTGTAGGACTGCTGTAAACCCGCGTTCCGTTTACGGTTTTATAAGCTACCACATAATATGTCCAACTGTCGCCGTTGAGGAGACCTGTATGGACATAGCCCGGTTTGCTCACATCAAACTGATAAGAACGTCCGCTGCCGTACGCATATACGATGTAACCCTCTGCGCCTTTTACCGCAGTCCATGTCAGAGAAACTTGACCGTCGGTAGTAACCGCATTGAAGTCCTTGGGAGAATCAAGATCGTCGCCTATTTTAAAATTGAGGTGATTTGACTCGTCAGAGCTGAATACCCTCTCACCGTTTACAGTCTTATAGGCTTTAACGTAATACTCATATCTGTCGCCGTTGTTGAGTCCCACGTGCTGGAAGCCCGGCTTGCTCAAATCGACTTCTTCCCATGTGCCGCCGTTTTTGCGGAAATACAGGATATATCCCTCAGCGCCCTTTACCGCGGTCCACTTAAGGTCTACCTGACCGTCCTTTGTGGTTCCCGTAAAATCCTTGGGAGCGTCGAGAGGGACGCCGACGATTACCCATGCCTCATCCGACCATGGGCTGTAAACCGTTTCGCCGCTGACCTCCTTGTAAGCTAGAACGCGGTATGTATATCTGTCGCCGTTCTGAAGCCCCGAGTGAACATATTTCACATCGGTAAGGTCGAAAACGTTATCCTTGATTTGAGTTATGTCGTTTACAAACTCAACGCGTGTGCCATCTTTCTTTATATATTTATATTGAAGCAGATAGCCTTTCGCGCTTGACACGTCCGACCAACTAATATTGACCGTTCCGTCAGTAGTGGTCACTTTCAAATTCTGCGGTCTTGCAAGAGTGCTGCCTACCTTGACTTTTGCGGGTACGGATTCTTCGCCGTGCGTCGTCTGCGACTCATACTGCACCGTAACAGTTTTGTACGCGGTCACATAATACGTCATATTATGGTTAAGCAAAAGACCATTATGCACCTTGGTATTTGTCTTTGAGTCAAAAGTGCCGGTCACGATCTCTCCGTTATATTCGTCTTCAAAACGTATGGTATAGCCCGTAGCATTGGGAACCTTATCCCATTTGATCGTTACTTCGCCGTCCGCCGTACATTCGGCTGTAACATTTTCAGGAGTTCCGAGGAGACCGCCCACCGTTACATCAACAGACGTCGAAGGACCGTAAAAAGGCTTCGGCGGACCGGACTGGGGATTTACATTGACATACGGCGTAACAACGTAGGTATACACCTCGTTGTTGAACAAACCGTTGTGATCGTACGACAAGTCATTCGGTCCAAAGGTGTCGTCCGAAAATACCGGTTGGCTGCCCTCAGGGATATCCTCAATTTTCTTGGTGTCGGGATTATACCGTTTTTTCTGGAAAATTTCGAGCTTATAGCCGTCAGCGTTTCCGTAACTGTTATTTGCGGTTTTTGAGGGGGTCCATGCCAGCTTGACCTCTCCGTTGTCGGTGGTATATGTAATTCTAACCGTGGTAAGGTTAAATTCCAAAGTACCTCCGTTACGTGCAGCCGTGCCGCGTATCTTGTTTGTATCGTTCCTCGTTCTTGTGATGTACGGAACAACATAGTAATAGTACTGCGTATCCTTATTAATGTCAGTATCCGTATAAGAAAGCGTTCTGTCCTCAAGGATCTCCGTAATTTTTTTGACTCCGTATATATTATTCGGAATACCCGCATTTGTGACAAGCACGTTTACAAGATCGCTCACCTGAATGTCCTCGGTAGAACGGTATATTTCAACGCCTGTATAAGTACTTGCCGAATCTTTTTTCCATGAAATGTTTATAGATGATTTTGTATAATCGATTTTGTCAAATTCAATATAAGGAGCAATGAACAGATCATGGCACAGGTTTCTGTTGTCATCGGGATAATTCTGATACAAGCTGTATATGGCAGTATCTCCTTGGCTTACGGCATACAGGCTGCTGGAAATAAGTCCCGTATTCGTAACATTGTATTGGGTCGGAGTTCCGCCCCATACGTTTTTATATGCCTCGACAAAGATCCTGTACTGATGTCCGTAAGCCAGATCGTTGCTGAACAGTGTTCTGACGCTGCGGCTTATTTGAGGACTGCTTTGCGCACTCGGTGCTATTTCCTGCTTTTTGGCAGCCATTCTATTGGTAGTGTAATCGTACAGATATACTATATAGCCGTCGGGATATTCGCCTTGAACCTCCGCGCCGTCACGTATCATCTGGGGCTGAGTCCATACGATATTAACGTCATTACTGCTGTCGGGATAAAATTCATCGGTTTGGATGCCCAACGCGTTCTCAAGAGAAACGTTCATTGATGCCGCGTCAAAATGCGCGTCCATTTTCCCCAAATTTGCTGTACCGCCCGACAGGCTCGTAACGGGGGCAAAGGTCGTTCCTCCCGAAGGAGTAAGCGTCGACGTTGTCTGCCCGGGATTATCCGGGTCGTCAACATTTTCAAGATATACCCAAGCGGGAACTCTGAAAATCGGGTTGATCCTTATATTCAAATCATTTGTGTAGTCGCCGAGTTTGACTTCAAAATCTTTAACGCTTGTATTTGTGTTATTTACCGATTGATCGTACAGATTTTTTCCGCTTTGGTCGTTGATAATGATATTATATCCGGAAACAAAATTGGTAAGTTCATACGACGTGCCGAAAATATCAGTGTATGTCTTGCTTTCAAGCTCCCATGAGAGCCTTACGTTTCCGTAAGATTTTTGGGGGTCGCCGATTTTAACGCCCTGATATCCGTAAGCTGCCGTATAGTCGTTATCATGAACGACCAAATTGGAGCCGGGCGTTGAGTCGCGCCAAAAATTTTCCTCTTTGCCTTGGTATTCGAGCTTTATCGGACCCATTGCCGCCGCGACCTCGAAGCTTATCCCCAGCTCGGGAACAAACATCATCACAAAGGAAGCCGCCAGCACCGCAGACATGAGTCTGCCCCAAAAAGACTTCCTCACATATACAATGTCGTCCTGCCTGCGCACGCCCGTTTTCTCCTTAGGCTTCTTTATCCCTAAGAATTTTCCGTTCTTGTCCGACAGAGCCAGATCGGCGCGGCACAGGAACGCGTACCACAGCTTCACAAACAACTCAGCGATCACGCAGGGAAGCCACAAGAACTTATTTTTTCCGCGCTTTGCCTTTAAGCGGCGCAATATTGCTTTTTTGGTATTAAAGTCCAGCATAAATACCTCCACATATTACATTCGGGCACAATTCACCCGTTAAATTATTACTAAAGACACTAAGCCATTTTTATAATAATACCATATTTTCATAAAAAAGTAAAGCAGTTTATATCAGCAATTTTGCACAAATTTACACAGCGTTCATCAATATTTTGTATAAAATTCGTTTACATCTGTTTTCTGACCACGCCGTACTCGTCGTCGAAACGGTACCAATGACATTCGCGGCTTGTTCCGCTGAGAAATCTTCCCATTTCGTCCTCGTCAAGGTCTGCGGCGCAGACATACTGTTCCCAATCCTCGTCGTAAACGTAGTTAACACAGCTTTCGCAGTCGCTCATAGCTTTATTTCCACCTTATTCCTTATTTTAATGCTGTCGGGAGTTACATTGCAGTCGTAAGTCATAAGCTTTACTCCCCTCTCCGCCGCACGCCGTAAAGCCTGTCCGAATTCGGGATGGGTGGTATCGTTCGGCGTAAAGTACCGCACGTCCTTCATTTGTATCACAAACAGCAGATAAGTCTCAAAGCCCTCGTCAAGACATCTTGAGAGCTCGTTTATATGCTTCACGCCCCGCTCGGTAGGAGCGTCGGGAAACATCACTATGCCGTCCTCTTCAAGGGTAACGCCCTTTACCTCAAGAAGTATTTTTCTGTTATCCGACTCTATGTAAAAATCAAACCGCGAGTTTCCATAGGTAAACTCAGACCTGATATTACCGTCCGGAAACACCGTAGGCAGAAACTCTCCCGCCGCAGCGTTGGGCGCGGCGCTGTCCATGTTGATAAGCCTGTCGCCTTTCCGGACAGCCACAAGGTCGTACATAGTCTTTCGTTGGGCGGAGGGCTCCGCTTTTTCCAGCCAGACCTGTGCGCCCTCCGTAAGAAGTTCCCTGCACCGTCCTGTATTTTTCACGTGGCAGACCTCTGTTCTGCCGTCTACAGTTACGTTCGCCACAAATCTGTTGGGACGGGAAATAAACCGTCCCTCAACAATATTCTTATATCTCATATCTCACCCTAAACAAAACGATATCCAAGGAATTACCGCTGTGCCTGCCCTAAGATATCGTCCTGCAATATTCAATTAATGTTGTGTCTGGGAAAACGCCTGCGCTGTATCGCAAGCCTTATCAGAGTGCAAAGAACCTCACGGCGGCTCTGCATTTTCATTCTGTCCGCGCGCCGCAGATCGTCCTTGCCGTTAACCCTTATTTTCAGTGTAGGCACAGCATCGATAGCCTCCGCCATTGCTTCAGCATAGCACACCGCGCAGCGGCAGCAGTTGAACCTTTCCAGCACCTGAGGCAGAAGCTCGGTCACAAGCTCTCCCGTAATGTCTATCTCCGCGCCGTTTGCGCCTTTACGGACGCTTTTCGACGTGATCCTCTCCACCTTGAAGCTGCTGTCCAGAATAGGATTGGGAGCAGTTTTCTTTCCGCCCGTCAGAAGCCGCATGACCGCTTCGGTCTTGTTGGATTTTGTATTTTTCGGATCTTTGTCCAATTTTTCGGCTTTCGCAGCGCTTTCGGCTTTCGCGCCCTTAACCGCTCTCTTAGCGGATTTTTCAGACTTTGCAGATTTTGCGGTCTTTTCGCTCTTGGGACTGCTTTCAGTCTTTTCCGTGTTTTCGTTCTCGACTTTTTCGTCCTTTACGGTTTTTGCAGTTTTTGCAGTTTTTGCAGACCTTGTCGTTTTGGTAGTCTTCGCAGACTTGCCCGCCATATTTCAGGATCCTTTCAATTCAGTTTATTTCTTCTTAAGACCAATGACCTTCCGATCCTCGTCAAAAGCTTCGGGATAAAGAAGTTTCGCCAGTCTGACATAATCCTTTGCCGCCTTGCAGCCGGGAGAATATGTTGTAAGCACCTCCTGATGAGCGGGAGCCTCCGCAGCCGCCACCGAAACGGATATCTTCACGTCCAGCACTTCGGTTCTGAGCTGCTCGGCAACTATCTCCACCATTTCCGCAACCTCTTCGGCAAGAGTCTGGTTCTTGACATATTTCGTCAGCAATATCCCGCGGACATTCAGCCTTTTATTATAGTATTTCTTTACCGCGGTAATGGTCTCTTTAAGCTGTGCGATACCCTGAAGCGACAGTATCTCGGGAGTCATGGGGATAATAAGGTCGTCCGCCGCCGTATAAGCGTTTATCGTCAGTATCGACAGCGCGGGGGGAGTGTCTATTATAATATAGTCGTAACTGTACCTGATTATTTTCAGGATATCCTTTAAAATAAACTCCCTGCGTTCTGAGGTAAGCTCCAGCTCGCTTCCCGAAAGCAGGATATTAGACGTTATAACATCGCATATATGAGTGGTCTTGACAGCTTCCCTTATATCGCATGCGCCCGTCATAACGTCGTGTATCGTATAGCCGTCATCCTCCGCGCCCAGAGAAAAGGAAAGATTTCCCTGAGGGTCCATATCTATGCAGAGGACCCGCTTGTCCCTGCTGCGGAAAATTCCCGCAAGCGCGGCGCAGGTAGTGGTTTTTCCCACACCGCCCTTCTGATTTGTAACAACAATAACAGTCGCCATAATTTTTTAGATTCCTCAGTCTTTCAGATTCAATATGAGCTGCGGGCATAACTCCGTACGGAAACGCACGGAAAAGCACAAAATGCAGGAAAACAAAGAAAGCAGACATCTCCTACGCATTACCC
>CAMWRN010000044.1 GCA_947176675.1 uncultured Clostridia bacterium
AAAAAACAGTGGAAACGTCCCCAAATACGTTTCCACCGTTCAAAATTACATACAAATCACTTAATAGCCTTAAAGGCTTCGTCAAGGTCAAATATTATATCGTCGATATGCTCTGTGCCGATCGAAAGTCTGATAGTGTTCGGCTTGATACCCTGCTCCGCAAGCTCCGACTCGTTAAGCTGAGAATGAGTCGTAGACGCGGGGTGAATAGCAAGAGACTTAACGTCCGCAACGTTTGCAAGAAGAGAGAACACCTTTAAATTGTCGATGAACTTCTGCGCGTCTTTCTCGCTGCCTTTGATCTCAAATGTGAAGATAGAACCTCCGCCGTTGGGGAAATATTTGTCGTACAGCCTTTTCTGCTCACCCGAGGCAAGATACGGGTGATTTACGTTCTCCACCTGCGGGTGCTTGGAAAGATACTCCACAACCTTCAAAGCATTTTCAACATGGCGTTCAACGCGCAGTGAAAGGGTCTCAAGTCCCTGCAAGAACATAAACGCATGGAACGGAGACAATGTCGCACCAGTGTCCCTGAGAAGAATAGCGCGTATCTTTGTGACAAACGCAGCCGCTCCCACAGCCTTGGTAAAGCTTATTCCGTGGTAGCTGGGGTTAGGTTCTGTAAGGGAGGGGAACTTTCCGCTTGATTCCCAATCGAACTTTCCGCTGTCCACGATCACGCCGCCGATTGCTGTGCCGTGTCCGCCGATAAATTTTGTTGCGGAATGAACGACGATATCCGCACCGTATTCAATAGGACGGACAAGATAGGGCGTACCGAAAGTATTGTCGATAACAAGCGGTATCTTATGTTTGTGGGCGATATCCGCAAGCTTTTCGATATCTATGATGTTGGAATTGGGATTTCCCAGAGTCTCGATAAAAATAGCCTTGGTGTTGTCCTGCACCGCCTTGTCGAACGAGCCCTCCTCGTCGGGATCTACAAAAGTAGTGGTAATTCCGTACTGTGGAAGCGTATGTGCAAGCAGGTTATAAGTTCCGCCGTAGATTGTCTTTGCAGCAACGATGTGATCGCCGGCTCCCGCAAGGTTCTGGAAAGTGTAGGTTATCGCCGCCGCGCCCGAAGCAACGGCAAGTGCGGCAACTCCGCCCTCGAGAGCAGCTATCCTGCGCTCAAAAACGTCCTGTGTGGGATTGGTAAGTCTGCCGTAAATGTTGCCCGCATCAGTAAGATTGAACCGCGCCGCGGCGTGTTCCGAGTTGTGGAAAACATATGAGGATGTTGCGTAAATAGGCACTGCTCTTGCATCGGTTACCGGATCTGCGGTCTCCTGACCGATGTGAAGCTGTTTAGTCTCAAATCTGAGTTTTCTTTCATTAAGTTCGCTCATGGTTAATTACTCCTTACTATGTATTAATGTATAATTTTTCAGCAGTTGGTTCGGATACAGCGGCACATTCGCCCGTAAATGATATTCACGGTTTTCATAACAGACCGTCCTTTCATTACATATCAAATCGGTATGTTTAGTATGGTATTTATTATACAGCCTGTTTTTTCATTTGTCAAGTGATTTCATATAATTTTAGTAGGATTTAAATAATTTGTAACATTTTACAAATTATTGGCGGGTTTTTTATTTATAACTTACAAAAGCCGGGGACAGAAAAATGTCCCCGGCCTGTAAATTTGTATTTTTATTTATTACTTTACCGCTTTTTCCTTTTCCTTTCTTTTGCCGGTAAGTCTGAACCTCAGACGAAGGTTGTCCGTAATAAGTGCAATAAATTCGGAATTGGTAGGTTTTCCCTTTCCTACGCTTACAGTGTAGCCGAACATTCCGTTAAGTACGTCGATATCGCCCCTGTCCCAAGCGGTTTCGATAGCGTGGCGTATAGCACGTTCAACACGCGACGCCGTTGTATCAAATCTTTCCGCAATAGTGGGATAGAGCAGCTTTGTAATACTCTCAAGCATTTCTTCGTCGCCGAGCGAAAGAATGATCGCCTCGCGCAGATAGTGATAACCTTTTATGTGGGCGGGTATGCCCATCTGGTGAAGAACGTCCGTTACAACGATCTCGATCTGCGAGCTGCTGTCAGCGGAAAACGAAAGAGATTCCACGGATGTGGCGGATATCCTGCCGACAACGCCGAGAAAGCTTTCCGCGTCAAAGGGCTTCAGCATAAAGTATGCATTATAAAAAGACATTATCTCCTTTTCCATAAAAGCGTTTTTGTAGAACGAAGAAACGATAAAAAAGGGTTTCTTAACCTGCTCGGAATTGATCTGATTGATAACGCCTACGGCATCGGTGCCTGTCATAACCATATCGCAGAGCACTATGTCCGGTTCGTAATCTCTTATTTCCTCCGTGAGAGCGCCGCCGTCCGCGCGGCATACCCTGAATTTGTAGCCCGCCATCTCAATATTTTTGTAGAACGTCTCGCCGTAATCGCAGCCGATGTCACAGATCAGAATTTTAGTGTTGTTTGCCATGCTGAAGTACCTCCTGTTATTTTTACTTACCATATTTTACCATAAAACTCTTTGAAAATCAATAGCTTTTGACAAAAATTTCCTATAAAAAATTCTTCCCAAAACAGCATAATGTCCGTCAAAGCACGTATTTACGGCATTTTTCTCCAAAATAGCGTCACATTCGACAAAAAATTTTTTGGCAGAAAGATATGCAGATTTCCAAATATCAGCCAACAAAAAGATCTTGCCGTTGAAAAGCTCTGCGGGAACAATATAAAAACCGCTGTATGCCTTTAAAACAGCATACAGCGGGATACATCAGACCGTTCCGCTATTCGATCTCCTGTTCGAGCTCGTCAAAAACATGAGAAGTGAAGAAATCGATCAAAGATATCTCAAGACCATCGCAAAGCATTTTAATGGTGGCAATACCGGGATTCTTGCTTACCCCGTAAATGATATTTTTAATAGTTGAGGGCGGCACACCCGATATATACGCAAGAGCGTTTATCGTTATACCGCGTTCGCTGCAAAGTTCCGTTATCCTTGCAGCAACGGCAGGCTGTATTTTCATACTTACCTCCGACTATATATAAACTTATTAATAAGTATATCGCAGAAAAGAAAAAATGTTCGACTATATATAGTCTACATAAAATTATACATATATACATACCATGTGAATATTTCATAAAAGCGTACAAATTATTGACAGTAATTTAAATGTATCTAAAATGCCTCTCGGTACTTGCAAAAAAAATAAATATACTGTATAATATAGGGTATTGTGAAAATTTAAAGGAGAGATTCATTATGAAGTTAAGCAAAATCCTCTGCGGCGCGCTTGCCGCTGTTATGACCCTGTCTATGGCAGGCTGCGGAGAAAAAAAGAAAGACGTTCTCGTTATGGCTACCAACGCGGAGTTCCCTCCCTATGAGTACCGCGAGGGCGATCAGATCGTAGGCATCGACGCCGAGATCGCACAGGCTATAGCGGATGATCTTGGTCTTGAACTTGTTATCGAGGACATGGCTTTCGATTCTCTTATCGCTGCCGTTCAGTCGGGCAAAGCAGATATGGTTCTTGCGGGAATGACCGTAAGAGAGGACAGACTGGAAAACGTTAATTTTTCCGATCCTTATACAACTGCGGCTCAGGTAGTAATTGTAAAAGACGGTTCCTCTGTCACTTCTCCCGCTGATCTTGTAGGTAAAAAAGTCGGCGTTCAGCTTGGTACTACAGGCGACTCATACGCGGAAGACATTGAGGACGTTACCGTGGAGCGTTTTAATAAGGGCTTTGAAGCTGTACAGTCACTGCTTCAGGATAAGGTTGACGCGGTTATAATTGACCGTGAGCCCGCAAAGGTCTTTGTTTCCGAAAACGAGGGGCTTATCATTCTCGACGAGGAGTACACTCTTGAAGATTATGCCATAGCTATCGCAAAGGAAAACAACGAACTGCTTGAACAGGTAAACGCTTCGCTGGCTAAGCTTAAAGAATCCGGTAAGCTCAAGGAGATTGAAGACAAATATATCAACGCCGACTGATTCGTCAAAAAGCCGAAAGGCGAAGACGTGAAAGGATTAATTTATGCCCGAATGGTTTGAGAAACTGACACACAAATTCTACCTTAATTTTATCAAGGACGACCGCTGGATATATATTACCCGCGGTCTCCGTACCACGGTGATGATAACGGTGTTCGCGCTGATACTGGGCGTTGCGCTGGGTTTTATTGTGGCGATAATACGCTCTGCCCATGACAAGACCGGCAAGCTGAAGATCGCGAATTTTATATGCCGCGTTTATCTTACGGTTATCCGCGGCACTCCCGTCGTAGTACAGCTCCTTATCATTTACTACGGCATTTTCGCGTCGGTAACGATCGAGAAAATGGTAGTTGCGGTCATTGCTTTCGGCGTAAACTCCGGAGCATATGTTGCTGAAATTGTACGAAGCGGAATAATGTCCATAGACAAGGGACAGCTCGAAGCTGGACGCAGTCTCGGCTTCAGCTACGCCCAGACTATGGTGTACATAATTATACCGCAGGCGTTCAAGAACGTCCTGCCCGCGCTGGGAAACGAGCTTATCGTTCTTCTTAAGGAGACCTCCGTGTCGGGCTATATTGCTATGGAAGATCTCACCAAGGGCGGAGATATTATCCGAAGCCGTACCTTTGACGCAATGATGCCGCTGCTTGCAGTCGCAGCAATTTACCTTATTGTGGTAATATTGCTGGAATTCCTTGTGGGCAAGCTTGAAAGGAGGCTGAGAAACAGTGACCACTAACGTTTCTAACTCTTCCGACGGAAATGTCCTTATTCATGTGGACGGTCTGAAAAAAAAGTTCGACGGAATGGAAAATCACGCACTGAACGGCGTTTCAACGGAAATACGTCAGGGCGAGGTGGTGTTCGTGGTAGGACCGTCGGGTTCGGGCAAAAGCACGTTCCTGCGCTGCCTCAACCTGCTTGAAGAGCCTACGGAGGGCACTATCCTTTTTGAGGGCGTGGACATCACCGACAAAACGAACGACATAAATCTGCACAGACGGAAGATCGGCATGGTTTTTCAGCAATTCAACCTGTTTCCTCATATGACGGTAATGAGAAATCTTACCATTGCACCAATGAAACTTTTGGGAATTTCAAAGGAGGAAGCCGAAAAAAACGCTTCGGAGCTGCTTGAAAGAGTGGGACTTCTGAGCCGCGCGGACGCATACCCCAATCAGCTTTCGGGAGGTCAGAAGCAGCGTATCGCCATCGTGCGTGCGCTGTGCATGAAGCCTGACGTTATGCTGTTTGACGAGCCTACGTCGGCTCTCGACCCGGAAATGGTAGGCGAGGTACTGGCAGTTATGCGCGAGCTTGCGGAGGACAACATGACAATGGTCGTTGTAACTCACGAAATGGCTTTCGCAAAGGAAGTTGCAAGCCGTATCCTCTTTATGGCTGAAGGTCAGATCGTGGAGGAAAACCCTCCCGAGGAGTTCTTCAGCAATCCCAAGAGCGAGAGATTGAAAAGCTTTTTGAGCAAGATCATCTAATCCTGACTTCTAATAAAGTCAGGAGCTCAGCACATAAAAGCAGCGGTTCGGGAAATCCTAACTAATAATTATTCGGGCGGCTTGTTGCCGCCCTTATTTATGGAAAACGGAGGAACAGGAATGAATTCCGCACAAATTGTTCTTTATCAGATAGCAGTAATGTTTATACTTATCCTGCTGGGAGCTTTCCTTTGGAAACGTAAAATTTTTACAAGGCGCGGCTGTAATCAGCTTTCGGAGCTGGTGCTGACCATAGTGTGTCCTGTGCTCATTTTCACGTCCTTCCAGAAGGAGCTTGAGCCGCGGTTCATCAAGGGACTGCTCATAGCCTTCGGTCTGTCGCTTATGTCCCATATCGTGTCTATCGCTCTGGGAGCCGTGATCTGCGGCAGGCGGCGCGGCGAGGACGGCTCTGTGGAACGGTTCGCAGCTGCATACTCAAACTGCGCATTTATGGGTATTCCGCTTATCGAAGCGGTTTACGGCACAGACGGTATCTTCTACCTGACTGCCTACATCGCCGTGTTCAACCTGCTGTCGTGGACTCACGGGGTCATGTCAATGACAGAAAGACTGAACTTTAAATCGGCGGTGAACGCTCTGAAAGCTCCGGCGGTAATTGCAACAGCTTTGGGACTGGTTTTCTTCTTCCTGCAAATAAGACTTCCAGATATTATCATGCAGCCGCTGAACTATATCTCCTCGCTGAACACTCCCCTTGCCATGCTCATTTCCGGAATGACGATCGCCCGCTCAAACATTCTTGCCGCGCTGAAAAAACCGGGCATCTATCTTGCGGGATTCGTCAAGCTTATCGCCGCGCCGCTTCTGGTGGCGTTAGTAATGTCCCCCATGCAGATAGACCCTATCATCGCGGACACTATCATAATTTCCACTGCCTGCCCCACGGCGACCATGACGATAATGTTTGCCGCAAGATACGGCAAAAACTCCGTCTACGCCGCGGAAATATTTGCCGTATCCACAATCATCTCGGCTGTAACGATACCGCTGGTGCTTTTGGCGTCCTCGCTTTTTTAATGTACCGTAAATCTGCTCAGAAAATTTACTTTTTTTGTTTTCAAATAGTATATTTTAACATATTTTTATACTTTATATGCTTGCCTGCTTGACGTAAATACGTTTTTTTGGTATAATTAAAAGGTTAAATATCATGTCTAATGCGGCAGATGCAGGACGTTAAATTATTACAAAGCGAATACAATTTACCTACAAATTGTGTAAAACAATTGACTTTTGAACGGTTTGCTGTTATTATTACTTTCAGAAGATAACTCGGGCGGAATACGGAATATTCGGCTCGTGTCCAAAAGAGCCAAAAGGAAAGGAGCAAGAGACTATGGAGCGTTTTAATATCTGCTACGGCTGCATGAATCCGCTCGATGATGGCGCAGAAATTTGCCCCGACTGCGGATACCGCGTCGGAGCTCCGCACCTGCCGTCTTATCTTGCACCCGGTATTACGCTTAACGACAGGTATCTTGTCGGAAAGCTGAAATCATATAACGGCGAGAGCGCTAACTATATCGCTTTCGATAAAATCACCGAAAGCAAGGTAATTATAAAGGAATATATGCCGGATACGCTTTGTACGCGTGAGAAAGGCACGTCGGTCATAAAGGTGAACCCCGACAGTATGCCCCAGTACAAAACGTTTCTGTCGGAATTTGTGGAGCTTAACAAGGTTCTTTCAAAAATGCGTACCCTTAACCACATAAATGCGGCGATAGATATGTTCGGCGACAACAATACAGCGTATGTGGTATTCAGCTGGATGGACGGCATGACCATGAGCGAGTACCTCAGAATGAACGCGGGCGAGTTGTCTTGGGAGGAAGTCAAAAAGCTGTTCCCGCCCATCTTTACTACCCTTTCCCTTGTCCATAATGCGGGACTTATCCACAGGGGCATTTCCCCCGAAAATATCACCGTTACCGACAAGGGTGAGCTTAAACTGACCGGCTTCTGCATTGCGGACGCAAGAACAGCCAACACAGACCTTGCTTCCGAGCTGTACAACGGCTATGCCGCCCCCGAGCAGTACAATTCCAGCAACTGGCAGGGTACATGGACGGACGTGTACGGCATTTCCGCCCTGCTTTACCGCATACTTACAGGAGTTGTCCCCACCGAAGCCACAAGCAGACTTTCAAGCGACAACCTGATAGAGCCTGCGGGACTTAACCGCAACATTCCCGCAAACGTTTCAAAGGTAATAATGAACGGTCTGAACCTGAATGGCGAAATGCGTATACAGACTATTACCGAACTTGTTACACAGCTCTTCGAGGAACCGGAATACGGCTCAAAAAGGCTGTCATCGTCAAGCACTCAGACCATTTCGATCCCAAGACAGGGCACGGCAGTGCGTACAAATCATCAGGGCAGCCGCAGAAAATCATCCGCAGAGCCTATCAGCAGACACCGTCTGTTTGTACTTATTATGGCTGTGATCCTTATTGTTGGACTGTTTTTCCTTGTAATGATAATGATTTTGTCTCTTGACGACCACAGCGGATCGTTCGATACACCCGATTCAGGTCTCGCCTCCTTTACCGAGACTGGAGAAACTGCCTCCGAGATCACTACAATGTCTGCTCCCGAACCTATGGTCGAGACGACTACAGCTGCGACAACCCCTGCGGATAACGGTATTGTGTACGTTATGAACGATATAACGGGAAGAAGCTAC
This sequence comes from uncultured Clostridia bacterium, assembly GCA_947176675.1. GTDB lineage: Bacteria > Bacillota > Clostridia > Oscillospirales > Ruminococcaceae > RGIG8773. The sequence continues at coordinate 8,213 of CAMWRN010000044.1, forward strand.
GACATTGTAAGCAAATCAGATACCTACAGCAGCCTTGTGTTTAAGCCGGAATATGAGTACAACGACGAATTCGGCAAGGGACTCATTTTCTATCAGTCAATACCAAAGACCGAGACCTATAAGGACGGAACCGAAATACTTGTTAAGGTAAGTCTCGGACCCAAATATATTGAGATCCCCGATTACCTCACATTGTCCAAAAAGGACTACTTTGCAAAGCTCAACGAGCTGGGCATAAAGTATGAAGAGCAGGAGCTTGAGACGGAAGATACTCTTGAGGGATATGTTGCCAATACAAGCAAGGAACCGGGCGAGAAGATAGATGTGGAAGCAGGAGAAACGCTGATAGTTTATGTTGCGAAAAATCCTCCTAAGCCCGAAACCACCGAAACTGAGACTGAACCTCCAATATTTGAGGAGGATCCGTTCGAGGGCTTCATCACACCTTTCCCCGAAGACGAGGATATAATCATTACAATATACGACTGATTGGGTGAACTGAATGAACGAGCTTATTACACGGCTTGCTGTAATTACAGTGTGCGTAATTGTGCTGGCAGCGGCGGTCATATTTATCGTTGCCGGCGGAAGAGATAACGGCTCTGTCCCGGACGGCGCAAGTCTCTCCGAAAGCTTTTATTCGGAGGAGACAGATGATGTTCTGCCTGCGAACATATCCGTACCACTCTCCGAATCAACATCGGCAGCTGTATCTTCTGCGGACGTTTCGGACTCGGAAACCGCTTCCGTCTCCGAAGCCGACAGTTCAGCCGAAACAGACGTTACTTCTGTAAGCAGAACTATCATCACAAGCCGCGTTCGCAAGGAATACGACAGCAATTCGGTGTATATTGATATGGAGAACATTCTTCAGCTTCCCGAACTGCCCGTGGGCTGCGAAATCACAGCGCTGACTATCCTGCTAAGACACTGCGGCTTCGACGCGGACAAAACCGACCTTGCGAAAAACTATCTCCCCATAAGCTGGGGCAACGCACGCTACGAGGACGGAAAAACCTATAAAGACAGCTTTTTCGATTACTTTATCGGGGATCCGTTCAGCCGCGGCTACGGCTGCTTCGCGGGCGCTATCGAAAAGGCTGCCAATTCGTACATAGCCGACCACGGCGGCGGCTTTACAGTGAAAAATATTTCCGGCTCTCACCCCGATGTGCTGTACGATTATCTTGCCGACGACATACCTGTTCTGTGCTGGGCGACCGACGGAATGATAGAACCCGAATTCTACGAGACCTGGTACGACAACGCCACCGGAGAGCAGCTGGACTGGTATCTGAACGAGCACTGCTTTGTGCTTGCCGGATTCAACATGAGCGCGGATCTGGTCACTCTCAACGACCCAATGAAAGGTATTATCGATTACAACATAAATCGGTTTGAAACGCGTTATGACCAAATGCACCGCCAAGCTATCGTTATTATTCCAGACGGCACGAGAGTTCCCGAGACACGCTCGGAAACCCCAGAAACACAGACTTCGGAAACACAGGTTCCGGAGGCGCAAATATCGGAACCCGATATTACGGAAACTTCGGAGGACGATTTTTGGCATGACTACACTGAAACGGAATCCGATCCCGTTTGGGACGCGGAAGAATTAACGGAGGTCGACCAATACTGAAATGCACAAAATATACATTGCCGAGGATGACCACGTCATTGCAGGCACGGTAAAAAATTACCTTGAGGGCTGGGGGTACGAAGTGCTTACCGCCGAGGATTTCAGAAATATTATCGGAGAAATTTCGGAGTTCTCCCCTCACCTTGTGCTGATGGACATAGGTCTGCCATTTTACAACGGATTTTACTGGTGTGCGGAAATACGCAAAATTTCACAAGTTCCCGTTATGTTTCTGTCGTCTGCTTCGGATAACATGAACATTGTCATGGCTATGGACATGGGCGGTGACGATTTTATCCCCAAGCCATTTGACCTGACGGTGCTATTGGCGAAAGTAAAGGCAATACTCCGCAGGACTTACGATTTCGGAAATGCCCCCGAGGTAATCGAGCACAATGGCGCGGTGCTTAATATTTCGGACGCGTCAATGACCTACAGCGGAGATAAACTGGAGCTTACCAAAAACGAATACAGGATACTGCTTACTCTTATGGAAAACAAAGGAAAAGTCGTAAGCAGAGAAGAGCTTATGAACAAGCTGTGGGAGACCGACTGCTATGTGGACGAAAATACGCTTACGGTAAATGTTTCCAGACTGCGAAAAAAGCTGGAACGGCACGGTCTGGAGGACTTTATTGTCACAAAGGCGGGCATGGGTTATATCGTCGGTTAAATCAAGGAGTGATCGTATGCTGTGGGACTATATAAGATCGCGCCGCGTAAGCGTATTGGTGTGGGCAATAGTCTGCGCCGTTTTCGCAGCGGTGTTTGCACTTTATTCGCTTCCGCTGAAAGCTGTTCTGTACGGCGCGGCGGTAAGCGTTTTTTTCGGAATGACCGCTGCGGCGGTTGATTTTATTTACTACAGAAGAAAACGTCTGCGGCTGAAAAAGCTTGCGGACGAAATTATTTACACTGCTGACGGTCTGCCCCAGCCTGTGTACGGTATCGAGGAGGATTACTGCGAGCTTGTAAAAATTCTGTACGAAAATATGCGCCTCACCGAAGACGAAATGGCAGAAAAATATTCTGACATGACCGATTACTATACTCTGTGGGCGCACCAGATAAAGACTCCCATTGCGGCTATGGGACTTATTTTACAGGAGGTCGATCAATCGAACGATACAAATCGCGAACTAAACCGCGAACTGTCCGATAATCTTCAAAAGATTGGACAATACGCAGAAATGGTGATGTGCTATCTGCGGCTTGACTCCGACAGCACGGACTATGTGATAAAAGAATACGATCTGGACGGCATTGTGCGGCAAGCAGTGCGGAAATTCTCGCGGCAGTTTATTCGCAAAAAGCTTAGCCTGACATACGAACCGCTGCAAAAAACCGTCCTTACCGACGAGAAATGGCTGCTGTTCGTTATCGAGCAGATCATATCCAACGCAGTCAAATACACCAAAACGGGCGGTGCGGAAATCTACTGCGAAGAGCCGTTTACGCTGTGTATTCGGGACACGGGCATAGGTGCTGCTCCTGAAGACCTGCCCAGAATATTTGAGAAAGGCTACACAGGCTGCAACGGCAGACTGGATAAAAAAGCCAGCGGTATCGGTCTGTACCTGTGCAAGCGGATATGCACCAAGCTGGGACACGATATTTCGGCGAATAACGCTGAGGGCGGCGGGCTGATAATCAGAATAAACCTTGATACGGATCGGACCGAGCACGAATAATATTACATAAATGTAAGATTTGAAAGGGAAAATGTAAGCCGAAGCTATGGCGGACATTTTCCCTTTCGGTTATAATATAGATAAAGAAACAGAAAGGAGAAATATCATGCCTGTGCTTGAAGTAAAAAATGTTAAAAAAGTATACACCCAACGCCTTGGCTCAAATAAGGTGGAGGCCCTGAAAAACGTCTCGTTCACTGCTGAGCGCGGAGAGTACATTGCGATAATGGGAGAGAGCGGGTCTGGCAAGACCACGCTGCTGAACATTCTGGCGGCTCTCGATAAGCCCACGGGAGGAAACGTTGTTTTGGACGGAGTTGATTTTTCGCGGATAAAGGACAAGGATGCCGCGGCTTTCAGACGGAACAATCTGGGGTTTGTCTTTCAGGATTTCAACCTGCTGGATAATTTTACTGTTCGTGACAATATCCTGCTGCCGCTTGTTCTTGCGGGAATGAGCTATAGGGAGATGTCTCCGCGGCTCGATCACGCTGCGGCAAGGCTTGGGATAACAAGGCTGCTTGACAAATATCCCTACGAAATTTCAGGAGGTCAGAAGCAGCGCACCGCTGCGGCGCGTGCAATGATAACCGATCCGAAAATACTGCTTGCCGATGAACCTACCGGCGCGCTGGACTCAAAAGCTGCCGACGAACTTCTGTCCCTGTTCTCGCAGATAAACGCCGAGGGGCAGACAATACTTATGGTGACACACTCGGTAAAAGCCGCAAGCCGCGCAAACCGCGTTTTGTTCATCAAGGACGGCGAGGTGTTTCACCAGCTTTACCGCGGAGACTGCGGTAACGACGAGCTTTACAAGCGCATCTCCGATACTCTTACATTAATTTCGTCAGGAGGGAACGCTCAATGACGGCTTCATTTCTCTACCCCAAACTTGCATCCGGAGGAATAAAGAAAAACTACCGCATATACCTCCCCTATCTTTTTGCCTGTTCGGGAATGATAATGATGTACTACATCACCGCATTCCTGTCGGTAAGCCGTTTTGTCGCCGAAATGCGAGGCGGCGAGATAATGCAGATTCTGCTTACGCTCGGCTGCGCTGTGCTGACTGTTTTTTCGGCAATATTCCTGTTCTATACGAATTCCTTTCTTATCAGACGCAGGAAAACCGAATTCGGTCTCTATAACGTAC
>CAMWRN010000045.1 GCA_947176675.1 uncultured Clostridia bacterium
AGTAATTTCCGACTTTTGTACTAAACTAATTCAGTTTTGACGTTATCGGGCTGTCGCTGCCGCAAAAACACGGTTTGCGGCAGTCCGATACATTTAGGGAGCATTGTCTTCCATCGGAGATTCCTTGCGCGGCGGAGGCATCAGGCAAAGCCGCAATTCTCTATGAAAGGACTGATCAATCAAAATGGCAGATAATACCGCATATGCGAATCCCGGGAGCGGGCTGACCGCAAAACAGAAAAATTTTTCCGAACCGAAAACGATTACAGAAAAGATTGCCGACGTACTGTACTGGATCATGCGCTGTTCGGTTGTAGTTAACGTTTTCGTGCTGTTTTTTCCGACATTTAACGCTGTAAGAATCAGTCAGAATATCAACGGAAATATGTCACTTTTCACCTGCGCGATCTCCTATAAATCTATGCTCAGCACTTTCAAGGCGGTGCTCAGAAGACAGGAATGGCTTGAACCGGCGTTTAAAAGCCTAAGCTTCTGTGCGGTGCTTATAATTGTAGCCGCAGTTATCGCAATTGCCGGCGGCTGTATGTCGCTCGGCAACAGGAAGATGAAAAAATTCGGCTGCATTTTCACTCTTGCCGCAGGTATCGTTGAGCTTGTCGGCGTTCTGAGAATAAACCCTATCCTGAACGGTCTTATCAACGACTCCTATGCTTCGGGCAAATTTGAAGACATGAAGCTTATGCGTCCCAATATAATGTACGTTTATATGGCTATAGGAATAATTTATATTGCAGTTGCAGCTGCGAATTTCTTTCTTGTGCCTAAGACCGAAAGAGGCGAGAGATTTGAAATGGAGCCTAAGTTCAGACTGTTCCTGATGATGCTCCCCGTTATAGCGCTTGCTTTCGTTTTCAGTTATCTCCCTCTGTATGGCTGGAGATATGCTTTCTTTGACTACAAGTCGGGCGAAACGTTGACCATGGACAAATTTGTAGGCTTCAAGTGGTTCACCGAAGTATTCAAAACTGCCGCTACCAAAAGGGACATTATGACGGTGCTGAAAAACACCCTTGCAATGAGCGGTTTGGGTATCCTTACAAGCTGGGTGCCTATGGCTTTCGCCATCTTCCTTTCGGAGATCAAGAACACCCATTTCAGACGCGTTGTTCAGACCTTTACCACCATTCCTAACTTTATAAGCTGGGTACTGGTTTACGCCCTTGCGTTGGCTATCTTCTCCACCGACGGTTTTATCAACACCATGATAAACAGTCTGCACCCCAACGGAACTGCCGTTGCCACAAACTATCTTATGGACAGCAGTCATATGTGGCTGAAAATGCTTGCGTGGGGTCTGTGGAAAGGCGTGGGCTGGAGCGCTATCATTTACATAGCTGCGATCTCAGGTATCGATCAGGGACTTTTCGAGGCTGCTACCGTTGACGGAGCAGGCAGATTTGCCAGAATGTGGTACATTACCGTTCCCGAGCTTATCCCAACTTACTGTGTACTGCTGCTGATGTCCATTGCAAACATTCTTTCAAACGGTATGGATCAGTATCTGGTATTCTCAAATGCGGTAAACCGCGAGCAGATACAAGTTCTCGACCTGTACGTTTATAATCTGGGTATCGGTTCGGGACTTATCCCGCTATCTACCGTAGTGGGTATGGTAAAATCCATCGTCAGCGTTATCCTGCTGTTCGCCGCAAACGGCGTCTCCAAGGCTATCCGCGGCGAGAGCATAGTTTAAGGAGGCGGCAGTATGAGTGATATCAAGCTTACCCGCGAGCAGAAACGCGAAGAGAAAAAATATTTCAAGGAGCACACCACCCATATAAAGCTGACTCCCGGAGATATTATTTTCAATATTATCAACTACGCTTTCTTCATTGTTTTCACAATCAGCTGTATTTTCCCGTTCTACTACCTGTTTATCAACACCATTTCGGATAACGAGCTTGTTACAAAGGGAGCTATCACCCTTCTGCCGAAAGGGTTAACTATTTCCAACTATATTCAGATGGGCAAGGTAAACGACCTTTGGAACTCTGTTCTGATAACATTTTTGAGGACGTTTATCGGTACGGCTCTTATGGTGTTTATTTCCGCGCTTGCGGGATATCTCGTTACTAAAAAAGAGATGTGGCACAGACAGTTCTGGTACCGTTTTTTGGTAATCACCATGTACTTCAACGCCGGACTTATTCCATGGTACCTGAATATGTCCACACTTGGTCTTACCGACACCTTTGCGGCGTATATCATTCCCGGTATCGTTTCGCCTTACAACATTATTCTGGTAAAGACCTACATCGAATCTATTCCGGGCGAGATCGAGGAAAGCGCATATATGGACGGCGCAAGCTACTGGACAATCTTCCGCAAGATAATATGGCCATTGAGCAAGCCTATCCTTGCTACGATCGCTATATTCGGCGCGGTGGGTCACTGGAACTCTTTCCAGGATTCGCTTATCCTCAACGCCAATTCCCCTCAGCTGTTTACGCTTCAGCACAGACTGTACATCTACCTGCAAAAGAGCTCCAACATCAGCGCCATGGTGCAGAGCGGTATAAGCAGTGCTGACACCACTGCTATCGCAGGACAGATGAATACAAAAATTATTCAGTACACCATTTCCATGGTTACGATCATTCCTATTTTGTGCGTGTACCCCTTTATGCAAAGGTATTTTGAAAAGGGACTTATGCTGGGAGCGGTCAAAGGCTGATCGTATTTATACTATACCATGCTTAACAGGACAACAGTATGTCATGTTTAGAATATTTTTAGGAGGAACTGTATGAAGATCAAAAAAGTACTTGCGGGAGTTACTTCTCTCGCATTGATGGGAACGCTTGCAGGCTGCGGAAATTCCGAAGTGCAGGCTCCCACGGACGTTTCCGTAACGTCAGCTGCAAACGCGGGCGGTGATTCCGCAGAGGTTGGAGATTCTTCCGATGCCGGTGATTCCGCAGACAGCGGTACAACTGCCGCCGCAGAGGACAGAGACCTGAAAGCCGAGTTTGCTGAGTTGTACGGCGACGGACCTGTGACGCTGAATGTGTTCAGCCAGCTTGCAAACTACAACGGAATTCAGGCGGGATGGTTCGGCGAGGTAATGAAGAGGGAGTTCAACGTTGAACTTAACATCATTCCCGATACCGACGGTATGTACGACACACGTATGGAAGCGGGAAATCTCGGTGATATCGTTATTATCGGTTCGGGCGACGCTTATACCCGTGCTGTCGCAGCGGATATGCTATATGATTGGAACGATGACGATCTGCTTGACAATTACGGCGGATACATCAAGGATCATATGGCTCAGGCGCTCGAAAACAACGCAAACCTTAACGAGTCCATTAACGGAGACCATGTTGTCCGCGGATTCGGACACAACGTTGCTTCCAGCATTGAGGAGCACGAGGCGTTCATCTACACAATGGACGTTCGCTGGGATCTTTACAAGCAGCTTGGATATCCCTCTGTAAAGAATATCGATGAATTCTTCGACCTTATGGTAAAGATGAAGGAAGCCTGCCCCACAGACGAGCTTGGCGGAGAGACCTATGCTGTTTCCCTCTGGCCCGACTGGGACGGCGACATGGTAATGTACGTTAAGAGCTTCGCTACCTGCTACTGGGGCTATGAGGGAGATATGGGTCTCGGTCACTACAACCCCGACAACGGCGAGTATTACTATGCTCTGGACGAGGGAAGTCCCTACCTGACAAGCCTTAAATTCTTCAACAAGCTTTATCAGGCAGGACTTATCGACCCCGACTCCATGACTCAGACATATGCGGAGATGTCCGAAAAGGTAAAGGCCGGCGGTACTTTCTTCTCGATCTTTGACTATGCGGGTTCTCAGCTTTACAACAGCGAGGAGCACCTCAACGAGGGCAAGGGAATGTATCCTCTTATGCCTGATGACGCTACACCTATCTGTGCAGGTATGAACGTTCTTGGTGGAAACAGGATCTGGGCTATCGGCGCTAACACCGAATATCCCGAGCTTTGCATGGCGATAATCAACTATCTGTCCACTCCCGAGGGATACCTCACATACTGGTACGGACCAAAGGATGCCTGCTGGTATTATGACGATGAGGGCAACACCTGCTTCACAGAGCTGGGCGAATTAGCCTATAAGGACAGAAAGGGTACTATGATGCCCGACGAATGGGGCGGAGCGTCCTTTAACGAGGGTACTTTCCAGGCGAATAATACCACCTGGACAAGAGACGCAAGGAATCCCGAATCCGCAAATGATACCTATAACTGCGAGAACTGGATAAGCCGCCGCGCAAGCCTGAACTACGATGTCCTCAACGACTGGAGAGAATTCAGCAACGCTTACAATGCTCAGGAATACATGAATTCCCGCGACTATAAGGTTCTGTTGGGTACGTCATTTAGCATCGCGTCTCAGTCCGACGAGCTGAAGGTTATCTGGAAGCAGGTAACAAAGCAGGTAACGACTTCCTCATGGCAGGCTATCTATGCCAAGACAGATGAAGAGTACGACAAGATCGTTGCCGATATGATCCAAAAGTGTAACGAGTATGACCCTAACGGCGAGTGCAAGGCATATTCTCTCGGTGAAGCCGAAAAGAGAAAGGCTCTTGACGATGCAGTAAGAAACGGTTAATTTAATTTTTCGGTGCGCGTCCTGCTGCTGCGATGCGGTAGGACGCGCCCGTTTTTCTTGAAAGGAAAATGTTTATGGCGGGTTTTTTCAGTCCTGACAGTAAGCTGTACAGGTTCATGTGCAGACTTACGGACGTGGTAAAGCTTAATCTGTTGTGGATATTGTGCAGTCTGCCGATAGTGACTGTCGGAGCGGCTACCATCGCCGCGTCGGCAATGTCGCTGAAGATCGCAGACGGTCAGGAGGGTTACATCGGTCGTGACTTTTTCAAAGCGTTCAGGGACAATCTGAAGCAGGGAATACCCATGACGTTCATCACAGCTGTGTGCGTATGGGCAGTATGGCTGGATTTTCAGATGTTCAGCGCAGTTGAGGAAAACTCGCTGATGTTCCTGATAACCGGAATAATCGCGGCGTATGTGTTCACGTTCGCGTTGCTGTACGTTTATCCGCTTCTGGCAAGGTACGAGAACACGGTGTTAAACAGCCTGAAAAATTCCTTTCGGATAAGCATGAAATATTTTCTGCGGTCGCTGCTGCTGGTGATTATACTTGCGTTTGAAGCAGCGGTAATGCTGTGGACAAGAGAAACGATGATACTGCTTGTTTTAGCAGGACCCGCCTTTATGAACCTTACAGTGTGCAGCTTTGCTTCGATAATTTTCCGTGAGCTTGAAAAAATTCCCGGCGCTGTTCCGGATAAAGACATATCTGACGGAGCGGAGCAGTAACTTTGCTTTACAAAAAAATCCCGAACGTTTGCTTTTCTGCATAACGTTCGGGGTTTTATTTATTACTTTAAGTCAGAAGTTATTTAAACTGAAATTTATTGACCATAGTATGCATAAGCTGCGCTCTGCTCGAAAGCTCCTCGGCAGTTGCCGCGCTTTCTTCAGAGGTGGACGAGGTGGTCCTTACAACTGCGGTGATCTGTTCCACGCCCTGACTTACCTGAATAATAGATTCGGACTGCTGCTTTGAAGCGTCGGAAATTTGTTCCAGCATCTCCATAACACCGTTAACGCTTTCCACTGTGCGTACCAGAGACTGAGCGGTTTCATCGACCAGCTTCATGCCTCTGCCGACAGCAGTTCTGGATTCTTCGATAAGTGCCGTGGTATTTTTTGAAGCTTCCGCAGATTTTGATGCCAGATTCCGCACCTCATCGGCAACGACCGCAAAGCCTTTGCCTGCCGTTCCTGCCCTTGCAGCCTCAACTGCGGCGTTAAGTGCGAGAATATTTGTCTGGAACGCGATATCCTCGATAGCCTTAATGATCGCGCTGATCTTATCGGAGGTGTTGTTGATCTCATTGATAGCGCCGATAAGCTCCTGCATTTTGACGTTGCTTTCTTCCATATCCTTGCTTGCTTTATGTGCGTTGATATTGGCGTTATTCGCATTTTCCGCATTTTGCTTGACATTGTCCGAAATGCTTCCTATGGTATCCGCAAGCTCCTGAACCGAGCCCGCCTGCTCCGATGCTCCCTGACTGAGGGACTGAGAGCCGTTTGCAACCTGTTCTGCGCTTACAGTGACCATTTCAACGGATTGGTTTATCTGCTCCAATGTATCGCTGAGCGAACTGTGGATAGACTTCATTGACTCTGCGATATAGACAAAATCGCCTGTATAGGAGCTTGTTATATCCTCGGTGAAATCTCCGTCAGCCATCTTTCCGAGGTGGTACGAAACATCGCTTACAATTTCCGAAAGCTCTTTAACAGTAGTATCCAGAGCCGCTGTAAGGTTAGAGGTCTCGTCCTTAAAATTAAACCGTGGCACCGGAGATTTCAGATCGCCCTCTGCAAGCAGCTCCAAACGTGAAACGCAGGCTCTGATAGGGTTTGAAATAGACCGCGCAAGTCTTACCGTAACAATGAAGGACGCTGTTACAATTACCAATATCACTATAAATGTAAGTATCATACTTGTGTCCAGCGACGATTTAAACTCGTGCTGGCTGACCTCGATACAGATGCTCCAGTTCTGCTCTCCGCCGATAGGAGCGTATCCCACCATTTTATTGTCACCGAAGAAGTTATATGCGCCTATACCTGTTTCCCCGTTGATCATGTGCTTATGAACGTCGGCTATATCGGAAAGACTTGCATCCTGTTCAGCCGCCGCGATCATGTTTGAACCTTCTTCAACATAAATGCTGTTTTCGTGACCGATAATGCTTCCGTGACTGTTGAGAACATATGCAAATCCGTTGTCGCCCATTTTCAGGCTTAACATGATATCCGTAAGAAAATCTGCGTTTACCGCACCGTAAGCGATTCCGTCAAATTGACCGTCTGTAATAATAGGCACTTCGAGAATGAACACCATCTGGTTGCCGTCATTCATTATGTCGGTAATATACGGTTCCTTGCTGTCGCGGCAAGCCGTAAAATAGTCCATATCGCCGTAATTGTCGCCTGTGGAGGCAGTACCGTTTACGTCCATTTTACCTATGTAAATAAAACCGTTCCGCGCCGCCATATCCGAAGTGACCTTTGCAAGAACTTCAGAAGTAGGCTCTTCTTCTCTGAAAACGTCCATAGCCGCCGCTTCCTTAAGTGGAGCCCAGTAGTTATCCATTTTCCATTTGACTGCATTTGCTGCCATTGACGTAGCCGGACCAACTGTTTTTTCCATTAATTTGTCAATACCGGTTGCGTTCAAAAGCGCAGTAATGATTCCGATAGTAACTGACCCGATCAGCACAACGGTAAGCATACACAGCAAAATTTTTGACTTGATAGATTTCATACGAATTTTCCTCCTAAATCAATACTTCGTTTATTAGCAAAATAATCCGATAAAAAATACCCTATTAAATAATTATACCAATAATGCAGATTTATGTCAATAGTTGTATTGATATAAATTTCATAAAATAGGGAACTTTGGCAGTCAGCACAAAAATTCCCTATGGCAAACAAAAAGTTGATTAAGAAAATATTATTTGACTCGAGACGGTTATTCCGAATAAGCGTAGTTCAGCGAAGCTACCGAGTCTTTATAGACGATCTTGCCTTTTACCAGTATCATGCCTGTTTCCTTATTGGGAGTCTTTATTTTTGATAGAAGCTCGTCAACGGCGATAGAAGCCATTCGTTCGGTATTTACCTCAAAGGTAGTGATGTTTGGCGTACTGATAGTACTGTAGACCGAGTTGTCGAAGCCTGTGACGGATATGTCTTCGGGGACTCTGTAGCCGTTTTTGTTAAGCTGGGTGATAAGTTTTGCGGCGACTTCATCGCAGTTGCAGACAAAAGCGGTGGGCATTACAGCAGGAAGCTCGATAGGGTGAAATTCTCCCGTTTCGGTGTCGCGGTCGCTGAGCAGGAAGAGGTCGCTCAGGTGAATATTATTTTCGATAAGTGACTTGGCGTAGCCGAGATATCTGTCCTGAATGCTGCTGGTGGCGTGAATGTTTCCCACAAAGGCAATGCTTCTGTGACCGTTGTTTATCAGATAGTTTGTAATTTCGTAGCTTGCATAGAAATTATCGCAGACAACACAGCATTCTGAGGTGAGCTGATTATAGAAATCGAGGAACATTACGGGAGTTTTTGTGTTCCTCACCGCTTTTATGTATTTATCGGAAACCTGTCCGAGTATAATGATGCCGTCTATCTTCTGGCGGATGAAAATATCGGGCAGGATAGCTTTTTCTTCGTTGTAGGGAGTGAGCGTATGGAAAAAAGCGTAATTTTTCTTTTGTTGTAATTTTGTCGATATCCCGCGGATAAACTTAAAATAGAACGAGTTGTCCGAGATGTATCTTTCTGCAACTATTATACCTATATTTCCGCTGAGACTTTTCTTTTTGTTGGTATCCTCACCGTAGCGGTATCCCATTATGTCGGCGGTTTTCATGATCTCGTTCCGCAGGCTGTCGCTGACGCCGCTTTGTCCGGAAAACGCCTTTGAGACCGATACAACGCTTATACCGAGCTTTTCGGCTATATCGCGCATTGTAACTTTTTTGCTCACATATCATGCCTCCTTGATTTACCCTGCATAGCAATATTTTAACATATTGTACACGCACGTTTAAGTCTTTTTTTAGACTTATTCCGCGTTTTGTTAAGCTAACAAAATTATATTAAAGGTTTAAGTTAGCTTAAATAATAAAATAATTTAATTTTAAAATCTTAATATTATATTATTTGATTATTGCGTAATTATTAATTGAAGTTTGAAAACAATTTCATTTTTTTAAAGTAATTTTTGAATACCTGCATAATATACTAAAAATATTTAATAATATAAAGTGTAATTATATAAACTGCACAGACAGGAAAATTAAAGGCTGTGTTTTTGTACAATATTTACAAAGCTAACAAAAATATACTGTAGAAAATGCCGCTATTTTGGGTTGCTATTGACTTATGGCAAAATAAAAAATATAATGAATTTACAGCATAAGTTTTGAAAAACTGTTAACAAAAACAGCTATTTAAACAAAAATCAAATCAAATTAAGCATTTGGAGGTTTTAATTATGAACATGAAGTTCAAAAAGGCGGCTGCATTGTGTGCAGCTATTGCAATGACAGGTACAGTATTTACTGCTTGCTCAAGCGGAAATAACGATGGGGGAAATACCGGTGACGGTGGAAACGACACTACTGCAAGCGCGGCAGGCGACAGCGGAGCAGCTAACGACGGTGCAGGCGATTCCGGTTCGGCTTCGGGACTCAGCGGTACTATTAAAGTTCTTCACCACCGTACAGATCGTGATCAGGACGGCACAATGGCTAAGCTTACCGAGGGCTTCAACGCTCTTTATCCCGACGTTACGGTAGAGTATCAGTCCTTTACAAACTATGCGGACGATATCGCTACAATGATGCAGTCCGACACATACGGCGACGTTGTTATGACTCCTCAGGCTCTGAAGCAGGCTGACCTCCCGAACTTCTTTGCTTCTTTCGGAAGCTACGACGAGCTTTCTCAGAAGTACTACTGGCTTCACAACTACAACGTTGACGGACAGGTTTACGCGCTTCCTACAGGCGGTACCGCTTCCGGTATCCTTTACAATAAGAAAGTATGGGCTGACGCAGGAATAACAGAGCTGCCCAAGACTACTGAGGAATTCGTCGAGTGCCTCGGCAAGATCAGAGACAATACCGACGCTATTCCTTACTACACAAACTACAACGCTGCATGGACTATTGTTCAGTGGCAGTCTCTCGTAGTAGGTGCTTCGGGAGATCCCGATTATATCAATCAGAGACTTCTCACCGATAAGGAGGATCTGTTCTCCGCAGGAAGTCCTTACGATGCAGTTTACGGCACAATGTTCAACATTTACGCCGATCCCACTCTCCACGAGGAAGACCCCATGACCACCGACTGGGAGGGTTGTAAGCCCGCAATGGCACAGGGCAAGATCGGTACAATGGTAATGGGCTCATGGGCTATCAGCCAGTTCCAGGAGGCTGCCGAGCAGGTTGGCGCAGACCCTGCCGATATCGGCTATATGCCTTTCCCCAACAGCATTAACGGTAAGATCTATTCTGTATCTTCCAACGACTATATGATGAGCGCAAACAAGAATTCCGCAAATCTCGACGTTGCAAAGGCATATGTTGAGTGGTTCTGCTCCGATTCCGGCTTTGCTCAGAACGAGGGCGAAATTTCCGGACTCAAGGGTGCGCCGATGCCCGAGACGCTTTCTTCCTTTGACGAGCTTAATGTTGAACTGTTTGTAGAAGCTCCCACACCGGAGAATCTTATGGGCAAATTCGACGAAATAGCTAAGGTTTCCGAGGTTGATCCTTGGGGCGACGCTTCCACAAACTTCAAGTTCAGAATGGCTGAAGCTGCTTTCGACGGCAAGGGCAGAGAAGAATACGACAATATCTGCGCTGACGTAAACAGCAGATGGAACGCTACCAGAGACGAAATTCTCGGCTGATCCAATTAAATCAAGATAAATCCATTACTCTCTCTCATATTTCTTCATACTTTCGGGCAAGCCCCGTTCAGGGCAGGCCCAATCCCGGCGACGTCCGGGAACCTCACCTTTTTCTCCTTATGTAGTGCGGACGCATATAAAATGTGCGTCCGCAACGCATAATGCGGCATATCATTCAGTCTGATGAAAGAAGTGATAATATGGCTCAAAAATTAAGTATGTCCAATGGTCTGGAAAGAAACAATAAGTTCAGCAGAGCTTATTGGAACAAAATGCTTACTGTTTTTCTTTTCCTGCTGCTGCCCACTGTTCTTTTGGTAATTTTCACCTATATCCCTGCCGCGAACATGATAGGCTACAGCTTTGAGCAACGCGACCAGTTCGGGGTTAATGTCAAGTTTATCGGTCTTGAGAATTACAAGACCGTTTTCACCACTCCCGAATATTTTGCCGCTTTCAAGAACAGCCTGTACTATCTTGCGGGTTCGTTTATACAGCTTGCGCTTGCGCTGTTTTTAGCGACGATACTCTGTTCAAAAATACGTTTTTCAAACTTTTTCAAGGGCGTACTGTTTTTTCCGTACATGATAAACACGGTTGCCGTAGCCCTTATTTTCAGAAGATTTTTCCAGAAGGGCGATGGAGTTACCAATACAGACGGTACGCTTAACTCTATCATAGCCCTGTTCGGCGGAGAACCCGTAAAATTCCTCTCTACGGAGGGACTTGTAAATATCTGTCTTGTTTTTGTTTCCATCTGGCGATATATCGGCTTTGACCTTGTAATGTTTATCGGCGCGATACAGTCGGTATCACCAGATATTTACGAAGCTGCGGAGCTTGACGGAGCCAACCGTTTTCAGGTATTTAAATATATCATTGCGCCCAGTATCCGTCCCATAATCCTTTTGCAGATGATCCTCGCCGTAAAGGGAGCGATAAGCGTTTACGAGATCCCCTTTATCATCACAGGCGGACGAATCGGTTCAAGCACATTCGTTATCCAGACCACGGAAACGGCGTTCAAGTTCCAGAAGGTCGGACTTGCTTCGGCAATGGCTGTGGTGCTGTTCCTTATCATAGTAGTGGTTACGATCATTCAGAAGCTTGTGTTTAAGGAGGAGAAATAGCATGGACGAATTCAGCGCTAATTTTAATTTTGACCTTGACAGCGACACCGGCAGCTCGAAGTTTATCCGCGGTCTGTTTTCTTTCCTTAAATATGCCATACTTGTTATTGCCTGTCTGGTGGTTTTCATCCCGCTGGTAGTGGTTTTCCTCGGCTCGCTGAAAAACAACACGGAGTTCCTTTCCTCAAACGTATTTGCGCTGCCTACATCGTTTGAGTGGTCAAACTATAAGACCGCGTTTATTGACGGAAAGGTGCTTCTCGGTCTGAGAAATACGGCGATAATAATCGTTATTTCCTGTACGGGAACAATTATAACCGGTACAATGACGGCTTACGTTCTCCAGCGTTTCAAGACAATGTTCGGAAAGGTACTGAAAGCAGCTTTCCTGCTTGCGACGCTTTTCCCTTCAATTTCAATGCAGGTAACGGTTTACCGCATTATGAACGGTTTCCACCTTGTTGGAACAATGGCTGCGCCCATTATTCTTTACGTTGGTACGGATATTATTTCAATTTATATTTTTATGCAATTTTTAGATAATATTTCCATGTCGCTTGACGAGAGCGCGATCATGGACGGCGCGAATTATTTTACAGTTTATTTCAGAATAATTCTCCCGCTGCTCAAGCCTGCTATTGCAACAGTACTCATAATTAAGGTTATAGGCATTTACAACGATTTCTACACACCTCAGCTCTATATGCCCAGCGAGGAGCTGTCGGTGGTGTCCACGTCCCTCTATCGGTTTATGGGACCTTACGGAGCAAAGTGGGAGATCATATTCGCGGGTATCGTTATTTGTATAATTCCTACACTGGTAATTTTCATTTCGCTTCAGAAGCAGATATATGCGGGTCTTGTAAACGGCTCGGTCAAAGAATAATTTTGAAAGGCGGTTGTTTCAATGAAAACAAAAGTATTAAACGGCGTATCGCTCCC
>CAMWRN010000046.1 GCA_947176675.1 uncultured Clostridia bacterium
GTTCATGATGGTCTATACCAAAACCACCGAAGCGGTGGACTTCTTTACAGCGTTAAAGTGGTGTGTGCTGCCGTTTATTATTCCCGACGCTGTAAAAGCTGCGCTGGCAATATTCGTAGCGGGGAGGGTCTCCAAGTATGTCAGAACAGAAAAACAGCCTGCCTGAAACAGTTCTGCCGCTGCGCCCGCATCACCTGCTCTGCATGAATTTTTTCCGCGAGTACGGCTACAGTGATGATTTCACGGCGAATATGTCCGAGGTGATAGCAGAGCTGAACTCCTCCGACCCAATGGTAAGGCTTTCCGCAGACACGGACATAGTCTGCCGAAAATGCCCTCACAACAAGGAGGGCAGGTGCGATACATATGAAAAGGTGCTTCGGTACGACATTGCAGTACTTGAACTTCTCGGACTTCGTGAAAATTATACCGCCCACTGGTCAGAGCTGAAAAAGGCGGCGCAGGAGAAAATAATTTCCGTCGGAAAACTGGATAAGATATGCAGTGACTGCGCGTGGTTCTACATATGCGGAAAATAAACTAAAAAGGTACGCAAACATTACTTTGCGTACCTTTTTGTATAAATATACTTTGAGTAAAATTAACCAAAGTATCTCTTGAGCAGACCCTCGAATGCACAACCGTGACGAGCCTCGTCCTTAGCCATCTCGTGAACTGTGTCGTGAACAGCGTCAAGGTTCATCTGCTTAGCCTTTGCAGCCAGCTTCAGCTTGCCCTCGCAGGCGCCGTTTTCAGCCATAACGCGCATTTCAAGATTCTTCTTTGTGGACGGTGTAACAACGTCGCCCAGAAGCTCTGCGAACTTAGCAGCGTGCTCAGCCTCTTCATAAGCAGCTTTCTCATAGTACATACCTATTTCGGGATAACCCTCTCTGTGGGCAACTCTTGCCATTGCAAGGTACATACCTACTTCTGTACACTCGCCCATAAAGTTCTGGTTGAGACCCTCGATGATCTCATCGTCAGCGCCCTCCTTGCCAATGCCGATAACGTGCTGACAAGCCCAGTTAAGCTTGTCCGAAGCAGCCTCGTTGAACTTGGAAGCGGGAGCTTTACACTGGGGACATTTAAAATCCGCGGGGAGACTTTCCGCCTCGTAAACATAACCGCAAACCGAGCAAACAAATTTCTTCATGATGATAGTCCTCCTTAAAAATTCTGATGCCTTTATTATAGCATCTGTATTGATTTTGTCAAGTATTTTCTGAATATTTAAAGTATACCACATCAGTATACATTTGTCAATAGACTTTCCGATTTCTGCAAAAATCGGATTATTGCATTTGTGAAACTTTAAGGTAAATTTTTCCGTTCTGTGCCATGACAACAGCTTTGTCTCCCTTTTTGACGGTACCGTCCAAAATATTTTTGGACAGGATACTTTCCACCGTGGATGTTATCTTTCTCCGAAGCTTTCTTGCGCCCGTCCTGTCAAGTCCCTCCGAGACAATAGCATCGATCGCTCCGTCGCTGAATTCCACGGCTATCTCCATAGCCTCCGCACGTCTGCAAAGCCCTGTCAGCATTTTCCTTGCGATCTGTCCAAGTTCGGCTTTTTCAAGCTTTTTGAACACGATTATCTCGTCCAGCCTGCCGATAAGCTCGGGACGAAATCTTTCCCGCAAAGCCTTAAGCACGTCCGACTTTACCGAATCCGAACCGTCCCCCGCGCGGGAGAAGCCCACCGCGTTTTTGTCCCCAAGCAGCTCCGCCCCAACGTTTGAGGTGAGAATAACTACCGTGCTGCGGAAATTTACCCGTCTGCCCTTGCTGTCGGTAAGGATACCGTCCTCCATTATCTGGAGCAGGATATTGCCGATGTCGCTGTGAGCCTTTTCTATCTCGTCAAAAAGTATGACGCTGTAGGGCTTTTTCCGAACCTTTTCGGTGAGCTGTCCGCCGTCCTCGCAGCCCATGTAGCCGGGAGGCGCGCCTATCAGCTTGCTTACGCTGTGCTTTTCCATATATTCGGACATATCAAACCGTATCATGGAATTTTCCGTTCCGAAAAGACATTCCGCCAAAGCCTTTGAAAGCTCAGTCTTGCCCGCTCCCGACGGTCCCGTGAACAAAAAGCAGCCCATAGGACGGGAGGGATCTTTCAGTCCCGCGCGGCTTCTGCGCACAGCGTCCGCCACCGCTTCCACCGCTTCGTCCTGACCGATAACACGCTTTTTAAGCTCACTTTCAAGCTCCAGCAAACGCTTGCTTTCGTCCGCTGTAAGCCTTGTCACAGGTATACCGGTAGCAAGTGAGACCACCTCCGCAATGCTTTCCTCCGTCACCTCCACGGGAGAAGCTTCGCTGTCACTGTACCAGCTTGTCTCCACGCGATTGCTGTTTTTGCGATTACTGTTGCGACAATTTAGTCCCGCACAGTTTTCCGTCTGCTTTTCCAGCATTCTTTTCAGATTTTCCGCAAGCTCGCTCAGAGTCCTCGGCGATTCGGCGGACTTCATCTTCGCACGTGAAGAAGCCTCGTCAATAAGATCGATAGCTTTGTCGGGAAGAAATCTGTCGGGAAGATACCTAACCGACATTGATACCGCAGCCTTTACCGCGCTGTCCGTGATAGTCACGCCGTGGAAATCCTCATAGCAGCTTTTGAGTCCACCGATAATGCTTAACGCTTCCTCTTCGGTGGGTTCTTTTATAAGCACCTGCTGAAAGCGGCGTTCGAGAGCGCTGTCCTTTTCGATAAATTTTCTGTACTCTTCGAGGGTGGTCGCGCCGATTATCTGCAATTCTCCGCGGGCAAGCTGGGGCTTGAGGATATTCGCCGCGTCGATGGCTCCCTCGGCGGCTCCCGCACCAACGACAGTGTGAAGCTCGTCTATGAAAAGGATAATCCTGCCGTTTGCGGCGACCTCGTCAAGACACTGCTTTATACGCTCCTCAAAATCTCCGCGGTACTTTGCTCCCGCAAGCATGGAGGTAAGGCTCAGGGAAAAAAGCTGTTTCCCGCGTATCGCTTCGGGAACTCGTCCCTCCGCAAGCATTACCGCTATACCCTCTGCGATCGCGGTCTTTCCCACGCCTGCTTCTCCCACAAGACAGGGATTGTTTTTCGTCCTGCGGGAAAGCACCTGAATGACCCGCTCTATCTCCCTTTCGCGGCAGAAAACCGGATCAAACTTTTTCTCGCGGGCGGCTTTTGTCAGATCCTTTCCGTATTTCATAAGAGTGGGAGTTTTTGTCATTCCGCCCGAAACATCGTTTGCCGTAGAAGCAGAGCAGGCTTTTGAAAGTCCCGAAAGATTTCCGCCTATCTCCTCGATAATGCTTACGGCGGTGCACTGCTCCTCACGAAGCAGCGAAAGCAGAAGATGCTCCGTACCTGCCAGACGCGCGCCGCTTTCCGAAGCGATGATAAACGCACGCTCAACAATCCTCTTCACCGACGGGGTAGCCGCGTCCCGCTCCACAATGCAGGGTTCTCCCCTGCCCACAAGAGCGGTTATCCTGCCGAGAATAAGCTCTTCCTTTATTCCGCACATTCTGAAAATTCCCGAAGCCGTACAGTTCGGCTCGCTGACCAGCGAAAGCAGCAGATGTTCGCTGCCCATATAGATGTGTCCCAACCGTCCTGCATGAATATACGCCTTGTTGATGACGACGTTCGCTTTTTTCGTAAAGCTTTCCAGATTATACATAAGCTTTATCTGACCTTCCCTTTCCGAGATTAGAGTTTAGAGATCAATATGCATGAAGCAGAGCGGCAGGCAGAAGCCTTCGTCCTGCGTATTCAGCGCTCTGTTTCCTATTATTGCACGATACTTCAAAAATATTTGTCGCAAACTGGAAAAAATTCCGCTTCAATTTCTGTAACCAAAATTATGCCGCGGCATAGAATGAACTATGAAAAGCCCAACGGAACGGCAAACAGCCGCTTCGGAGCTTTCAGAATACATTATTTTTAAGGAGCGTATCTTTATGAACTGTGGAATTTTTGGCAATGGCAACAACTGCTGCTGGATCATCATCATCCTTCTCGTTCTCTGGTTCTGCTGCTGCAATCACAACAACAGCGACAATGACTGCGGATGCGGCTGCAACAACAATAACAACTGCACAATGTGCTGAGTAAACACGGTTGCGAATCGCAGACTGCTCACGTCCGAATAGGAACTTTCTTACGGACTGAAATGGAAAAGCCGGTTTTTCGGAAACCGGCTTAATTCCGTTTACGGGGAATTTTTGCAGCAAAAACCGCTTCGGCGCACATTGTACGGCGAAGCGGAAGACTACATTTTCTACACCCCCTCGGGAATACCGTATACTGGTATTCCCATAATTTATTTTTCTGAAATTTTCCCGCCCTCCTTTGCGTGACCTGTTTGTGCTGCCGAATTTGCAGGACCGAATATTGAAGTTTTATCGTATTTCTTTTTAAGTGTCTGCAAAGCTTTTTTCTCTATCCTCGACACATAAGAACGGGATATTCCCAGCTTGTCGGCGACCTCTCTCTGGGTCAGCGGAGCGCAGCCGTAAAGTCCGTAGCGGTGCTTTATAACGGTAATTTCCCGCTCGTCCAAGCATTCTCCTATAAAGCGGTAAAGCTGCTCGGATTTTATACTCAGGTCGATCTTATCCAGTATACCGTCGTCCTCGGCGATAATGTCTATCAGCGTGAGCTGGTTGCCCTCCTTGTCGGTGTCGATGGGCTCATCGAAATATATATCCCCCGCCGATTTCTTTAGAGAACGGAAATGCATTAGTATTTCATTTTCAATACATCTGGAAGCATAAGTCGCAAACCGAGTTTTTTTGGAATAATCAAATGTAGATACTGCCTTAATAAGTCCGATAGTCCCGATGGAAATAAGATCCTCCTGATCCGTTGTGACATTGTAATATTTCTTTATAATATGCGCCACAAGCCGAAGATTGTGTTCTATCAACTTGTTTTTTGCGCTGCGGTCTCCCTCGTGCATTTTTCTGAAGCACTCCTCTTCCTCAGCGGCGGAAAGAGGCTTCGGGAATACCCCTCCCGATTCAAGGTGAAGAGCAAAATACAGCAGATTTTCCAATGCAAGATCTATCAGTTCGGTAAACATTTTCTCCCACTCCATACATAAGCTTTCTTTAATTAAACTTATGTTGCTTCGGGAATGTCCTATGCAAAAAAATAAACGCCGCAGGTCCTGATACTGCCATGACCTGCGGCGTTATACGTATTATTAACAAAGACTATCAGCTTTACTTTTTTTCTCCGAGAACGTCCATAACATGCTCATACTTACTCCGGTAAAAGAGCTTACTTTCGTCCGATAGCTTTGCAAAGCTTCTTTTCAGCTTATCCGTCACAAAACTTTTCCCCGCTTCAAAGTCCATTCTCTTTGTCCTGTACGCAAGAAAAAGCAAGCTCGGAAGATTGTCAAAGTGAGAAACCGCATCTGCGTCGGCAACACATATTTCTTCTTTTGTACTTGGGTTGCCGTTAACGCTTCCGCGGTGATTCCTTATGCAGTTTTGCACAAGTCCGATCCTGTCGCTATCGTAACCCAATTGTTTGAGTATCTCCTGCGCGATCTCCGCCCCATGGATATGGTGTTCTTCGTACAAACTGTAATCGGTAACAGAAGCTATATCATGAAGCCATGCTGCGATCACAGCGACCTCTTTATCCGCACCGTACTGCTCTGCAAGAAGTTCCGCGTTTTTTGCCACCGCTTCTATATGGTAATAACAGCCTATCCCGAATTTGTTAGACGGCGCTTCGCACCTTTTACGAACTTCCTTTTGCAGATACTCAATAATATCGGTTCGCATTTTTTTCTCTATCCCCCGAATGCAATTTCTTTAAGTTCCGCATTTTCCCCGATAAATTTCAGGAACAGCGGGTATGCTCCGTTCCCCATATCGAGAACAGCGGAAAATTCTCTCCACTCCTCCGACGGAGAAACTTTTACAACTGCTTTCGGCTCGCCGCCAAATTTGTCAGAGATCTCAAAGCTTCCGCCCTTTTCAGAGCGTACCGTTACCGTGAAATTCACCGCACCCTTAAAGTCAAAATATTTATAGCCGATAACCGTACCGCCCTCTATCTCGCCGATAAAACGTTCCCTGCCGCAATTGGGATCGTCCCTATGGGTGCAGTTGGGAAAGCTGTGGGTATAAATTTTATTCGAGCCGTGGGGCATATGTCCGTTTGTAATGTTGCAGGCGATAACCGCGGGATATCTTCCCTCCGCTTTAAGTGCGCCATCGTTCAGTCCGCAGGAGGTTATCTCAACCTGCTCAATGCTTCCGTCGTCGGCAATGGTTATCTTCTCTGCACACGCTTGTCTGCTGTAGTCGGACTTGTGAGTCAGCCTGTGGTAAAAAACGTACCACTGCCCGCCGATATTCTCAATGCTGCCGTGAGTAGTACCCGTCATATTGAGCCTGTCCTCGTCCTTTCTGCCGTTCAAACCCACATCTCCGTTGGACACAATAGTGCCGCCGAAGCGGAAGTTCCTGTCGGGAAGATCGCTTACCGCATAGCAAAGCTCGTGATTTTTCTGCGACGAGTATATAAAATAGTATTTCTCCCCAACCTTTCTTATGGAACTTGCCTCAAAAAACGGGTGGAACTCAAAGTCAGTACCCTTTACCTTGTAGGGGATAATATGCCGCGGCTCGTCTTTGACAGTGAGCATATCGTCCTCGAGAGTCAAGGCGACCGCTCCCATAACACTGTCGCTTTTTGAATATTCGAGAATTTCCTCACGGCTTTTACCGAACATATTCATTTCAGCCGCGATCAGCTCCTCGTCGGGAAAATCCTCCCGCTCCTCAAAATCGTACTGCGTACCGTAATAGACTCTGACAACGCCGTTATCATTGATAACTCCCGGATCGAAGCATACGTATTTTTTCATGGGAGAACCGTCTTTGTTCCTGACGAAGCCCAGATACTCATACTGCCCCGCAGGAGAATCACACACGGCAACGCTTATCGGTCCAAAGTATCCGCCAACGCCGTCCTTACCAGACATACAGTAATATAAATAGTATCTGCCGTCGTTCCCGCGTACAACGTCGGGAGCGTACATGAAATTCCTTTCGGAATAACCCGGGTCCTGCTCCGCGCGGTAGATGACTCCCTCCCGCCGCCAATCGGACAGGTCGTCCACGGGCGCGGAGTACACTGTATAGTCCAGCATACAAAAGGTTTCACCGCCCTCCTTGTCGTGAGAGCCGTAAAGATATACCCTGTCTCCGAAAACGTGGGGTTCGCCGTCGGGGATACATTCGCCTATGGGCAGGAACGGGTTAAAGACCTGTTTTTTCATTCAGAACATTCCTTTCATTACTTTATATTTTCAACTGCATTATTTCACAGCTCCCGCTGCTTTTTCCGCGGCAAGACCGTCAATATATCTTTCCATGAATTTTTCAAATCCTGACGTTCCATCGGAAGACGGTTTCAGAACGTCTTTCCTCATTTCCGCAAAAACTTCGCTTTCAAGGAAATCCGCAAGAGACTTTCCTGCTCCGCAAACCGCAAACGCCGCCAGCAAAGCCATTCCCCATGCGCCGCCCTCGCCTGCGGTCTCCATGACCGCGACGGGAGTTTTAAGAGCGTCCGCATAAACCTGCTGCGCCGCACCCTTGACCTTAAAAAGCCCTCCGTGACCCGTGAACTGCTCTGCGGAGACCTTTTCCTTTTCAAAGAGAATATCCATTCCATATTTAAGCGCGGCGGCAGACGAATAAAGCTGCGCTCTGAAAAAGTCCGCAAGAGTCATTTTGCTGTCGGGTGTGCGGAAATACAGAGGTCTGCCGTTTTCCACTCCGATAACAGGTTCGCCCGAAAGGCAGTTATAGGCTGTTATACCTCCGCAGTCGGGACTGCCTTTCATTGCGTTCCTATAGAGCGTTTCGTACAGCTCAGTCTTGGACAGTTGCTTGCCGATCATTTCCGCAAATTCCCCGAACATTCCCACCCATGCGTCCAGCTCGGAGCAGCAGTTGTTGCAGTGTACCATTGCCACGGGACTTCCGTCTGGAGTCGTGACCATGTCTATCTCGGGATAAACTCCCGAAAGATTTTTTTCAAGCACAAGCATTGAAAACACCGACGTTCCCGCCGAAACGTTTCCCGTTCCGACGCGTACCGCGTTCGCCGCCGTCATGCCTGTGCCCGCGTCTCCCTCCGGAGGACAGAGGGGTATCCCCGCTTTCAGTTTTCCAGTGGGGTCAAGGAATTTCGCTCCGTTTTCGGTTAGTATTCCGCAGTTCTCTCCTGCCGTCATCACCTTCGGGAAAACATCTTTTATATCCCGGGCGAAGCCTTTTTCGGCAAGCTTATCGCTGTATTTTTTCATCATTTCCGCATCGTAGTCATTTCCGCTTATGGGAAAAATTCCCGACGCGTCGCCTATTCCCACAGAGCGTACTCCTGTCAGCAGATAGTGAACATATCCCGCCAATGTGGTGACATGAGCTATCTCGGACACATGAGATTCCCCGTCCAGAACCGCCTGATAAAGGTGAGAAGCCGTCCACCTAAGGGGCATATTGAAATGCAGCAGATCGGTAAGCTCCGAAGCAGCTTTTTCAGTATTGGTGTTGCGCCAAGTCCTGAACGGAACAAGAAGCCTGTCCTCAGAGTCAAAAGCGAGATAGCCATGCATCATTGCGGAAACTCCCATTGCTCCCACGGTCTCTAAAGGAACTCCGTAACGGCTCTCAACGTCCCGCGAAAGGGAAGCGAAGCAGCTTTGAACGCCACTGCGGATATCCTCCTCGGAATAAGTCCACAAGCCGTTTTCAAAACGGTTTTCCCAGTCGTGCGCACCCTGCGCTATTGGGGAAAGATCCTCTCCTATAAGGCAGGCTTTGATACGGGTCGAGCCGAATTCGATACCTAAAAATGTTTTGCTGAAATCGATCTGCAAATGCGACATAAAAAATTCCTCCCGTTATATTTATCAGAACGGCACAAACAGCAGCGCAATGCCGCCGATCACCATACTTATATTGTTTGCGGCAAATGTCCATAAAAGCGTCCGGCCCGCCTTTTTTCCTTGAAATTTAAAGGCAGTACTATCATCTCAAAAAGGAAAACAAGCAGCAGTAAAACCATTGTAAATGTCAAGAACCTTTTCACAGTATCCCTTCTTGTCCTATGAAAGATTATAGCATATATTCCCGCATATTTCAAATCTTTTTTGCCTGTTTTTCACGAATATTTCACCCCCGCGGCGTATCGGTTAACATTGGCTTAACATTGAGACTGTATCATTATCACATACCAAAAAGGAAGTGATAAGTGCAAACATGGAAAAATACAGACACGAATACAAGCATTACATAAGTATTCCCGATTTTATCACGCTGTCGGGGAAGATAAGCTTTGTCGTTTCGCCCGACGGGCATATGAAGAACGGCTCCTATTTTGTGCGAAGTCTTTATTTTGACGACCCGCAGGACAAGGCGCTGCGTGAAAAGCTTGACGGTAACTGTGACCGCGAAAAGTTCAGGATACGCTTTTACGACATGAACGACGGGTTTATCCGTCTGGAAAAGAAAAGCAAGCGGTCCGGACTGTGCATGAAGCGTTCCGCTCCGCTGACACGTAAAATGGTGGACAGACTTCTGGTCGGAGACTATGCTTTTCTTGCCGAGGAAAACGATCCGCTGCTCACGGAGCTTTACGCCAAAATGTCGGGAGGACTTCTCCGTCCGAAGCTGACGGTTGATTACGAAAGGAAAGCCTATGTTTTTCCTGCGGGAAACGTGCGTGTCACGTTTGACTATAATATACGTTCTGACGAAAACATTGCCGCACTTTTTGACCCTGCGCCTGCGGCATTTAACGTTCCGTCAGCTTGCTCCGCGGTTATAATGGAGATAAAGTACGATGAATTTCTGCCGCAGTTTATTGCGGATATTTTGCAGCTTGACGGCAGACAGACAGGAGCATTTTCCAAATACGCGGCAGGGAGGTTTTCCTGCGGAACATTGTAATATGAACTTGCATATGCCGAATAATAACAGTCGATTTCAAAATGCAGTCAAAAAATAAATTTTTGGAGGAACAAATCATGACCACCTTTAACGATATCTTCAAATCAAGCTTCCTTGAAAAGGTAAGCAGCTTTTCTATCCTCGATGTTATCATCGCAATGGTTGTTGCTTTTGCTTTGGGACTTTTTATTTACGTTGTCTATAAAAAAACCTTCCGAGGCGTAATGTACAGCAGCTCGTTCGGTGTCGCACTCATGGCTATGACGCTTATCACCACTCTGATAATCCTTGCGGTAACGTCCAACGTTATCCTTTCTCTCGGTATGGTTGGTGCGCTGTCTATCGTACGTTTCAGGACAGCCGTTAAAGAGCCTCTCGATATCGCGTTCCTTTTCTGGGCGATATCTGCGGGAATAGTTACGGGCGCGGGACTTATCCCTCTTGCCGTAGTCGGTTCGATACTCATAGGAGCAGTGCTGCTTGTTTTCGTAAACAAAAAGACCTCTGACACACCCTACATTGCGGTGATAAGCTGCACCGACGAAAACGCCGAAAATCGCGTCTGGGAAATACTTAAAGCCAATACCGCAAAGCAGCTTCTCAAATCGAAAACCGTTACGGCGGAGGGTATGGAGCTTACCGTTGAGATAAAGCTGAAAGACAGCTCTGCAAATGTGTGCAATCTTCTTTCCGACGCGGAGGGAATAAAAAAATGCGTGCTTGTCAGCTATAACGGCGAGTATATGTCCTGACAGGCAAAGGAGGATTTGTTTTGATCGACAGCAAACGCATTAAGCTTTTGGCAGTGTTTTCCATTGCGGCGGCTGTGGTGATCTGTCTGATTCTGATGATAATTGCCCAAAGTCCTGCGGCGGAGACTTTTTCCGTTTCCTCCGAACCGCTCTACGCGGAGAAAATTTTCGGCGCGGACATTATCACTATCGACATCGCAGCCGACGAATCCGAATGGCAGCAGATGCTTGACAATGCCATGAGCGAGCAGTATATTATGGTCGACGTGGCGGTGAACGGCACAAAATTTTCAAACGTGGGGATACGTCCCAAGGGCAACAACAGTCTACAGCAGGTAGCCTCTTCGGACAGCGACCGCTACAGCTTTAAGATAAAATTCGACGAATACGCGGACGGTCAGACCTGCTTCGGTCTGGATATGCTTGTCCTCAACGATATGCTTGGCGACGCAACCTATATGAAAGAGTACACCACCTTTGATATGATGAAAGAAATGAGCGTTGCGACTCCCTATTTCGGTTATGCCATGATAACCCTCAACGGCGAGGACTGGGGTCTTTACTTCGCTCTGGAAGCCTACAACGACAGCTACAAGCAGCGCATTTCAGGCGACGAAAGCGGAAACCTTTATAACGTAAAATCAGTTTCCGGAGGCGATTTTGCGCATGATGAACACAATACCGATATGAAAGAGCCTACCGAACGGCAGGACGGCGAGTTCCACGAAAATACTGAAAAATCCCAAACCCGCAGCTTCGGCAAAGGCGGCATGGGAGGAGGCATGGGCGCGTCCTCAAGCGGAGGAAGTCTTGTCTATACGGACGATGAGAGCTCCTCCTACTCGGCGATTTTCGGCAACGCAGTGGGAAACGGCAGCGATGAGGAGGACTTCCAAAAAGTCATTGCCGTGCTGAAAGCTCTGAACGATGGCGAAAATATTGAAGAATATTTTGATGTGGACGAGATCCTGCGGTATCTTGCCGTCCACACGGTTGTGGTAAATCTTGACAGTTATTCCTCGGGAATGGCGCAGAATTACTATATTTACGAATATGACGGTTTGGTGCAAATCCTGCCATGGGACTACAATTACGCCTGGGGAGCTTTCCAGAGCGGCAGCTCGTCGGCAGTCGTGAACTTCCCCATAGATACTCCAGTGAGCGGCGTGGAGATGTCCGAAAGACCGCTTATTGCAAAGCTTTTTGAAAACGAAGAATACTTTGAACGCTATCACCAATATCTTTCCGAACTTATGGAAAAATATTTTAATAATGGAAACTTTGAGAAAAAAATTGACGAGCTTAACTCTCTTATCGGAAATTATGTTCAGAAAGACCCCACCGCTTTTTTCACCTATGAAGAATACTGCACCGCTCTTGCCGCATTTAAAAATATCGGAAATTTAAGAGCAGAAAGTATTTCGGGACAGCTTGACGGAACCGTTCCCTCAACCACCGAGGAACAGCGAACTGCTCCCGACAAGCTTATCGACGCGTCTTCGGTCAGGCTTTCGGAGCTTGGTTCGGGCGGATTCGGAGGCGGAGACCGAAATTTCGGTGACTTCGGAAGCTTCGGCGGATTCGGAAACAGAAACGGGAATGGAAACGGCGTAAGCGACAACGAAAGAAAAGATTTTCCCGAACCGAACGATGGAAATTTCCCTGACGATTTAGGAAACAACGAAACCGCTCCTCCCGAAATGCCGGAGCGCACAGAACCCGACGGGC
>CAMWRN010000047.1 GCA_947176675.1 uncultured Clostridia bacterium
ATCGCAGAGCGCGTCAATGAGCAGGTCAAGGAGCAGACTTCCGCTCACAAAAAAGAGATCAAGGAATTAAAGAAAAATATCAAGGAGCTGTAGCAGCAGGCTAAGTCCGCCGAAAAAGTTAAATCCGATTATGAAAACAAGCTTAAAGAGCTTGACGAACGGATGGGCGCTTCAAAAGCGGAATCGGACAAGCATATAAGGGAGCTTGAGGAACAGTTGAAAAAAGCGGGTCAGGCTGACGCTGCTCTGATCGAATATAAATTTTATTTTACGGAAATGCAGGATAACGTCAAGAGTTTTATCGGCGTTCTCGATAAGATATCCGATACGGAGAAAAAAGAAAAATTCAAGGGCGCGGCGGTCAAGTTCCTGAATGGTATTCTGGAGGTGCTGAATAAATGAAACGTGAAAAAATATTCAAGTTTGCCGACAATGCTTTTACGGCTTATATGATTATTCAAGGCGGTATTACATATGAAAAAACTGAAACAGATAATATTCCTGCTGACGGTGCTTGCAATGTTTCTGATCGCGGGCGGCATGGATAACGGAGAGATATCTTTCGACGCAGCGGTTTTAGCGTTAATTGTTAATTTTGTTCTCATGGCTTGGAGCGGGTTTACTTCGGGTCTGTTGGTGCTGCCTGATGATGGGAGGTAAATTATGAGTAAAGCTATACTTATGTCTATACAGCCGAAATGGTGCGCGCTTATTGCGGACGGCTGGAAAACAGTTGAAATCCGCAAGAACCGTCCAAACCTTAAAACGCCTTTTAAGGTGTACATATACTGCACCAAAGATAAAGAGGATTGCGGTGTTTCACAAGGCAAGGTAATAGGCGAATTTTTATGCAATAAAATTTATACCTATACAACATGTTTGGCGTTTCAATCGGATAATGATATTTCTACAGAGGAGATAGTGAATAAATCTTGTTTGTCAGGAATCGAACTTTTTAAATATGAATGTCCAACATCATTTAAAGAATTTAGCACAATTAATGTTGGACTTTGGGGCTGGCATATATCCGATCTTGTAATTTACGATAAGCCGAAAGAGCTTTCCGAGTTTGGCAAAACAAGACCGCCGCAGTCGTGGTGCTATGTAGAGGAAACAAAATAATCACGGTATCACGGGCGGGCTGCTTGGCTTGCCCTTTTGCCGACCTTGCACATAAGCAATACATCTATACTATATAATAGTATTTTTTAAAGGACGCAAGAGCCTTTTAACGGTCTTGGTTAAAGGGTTATCTTTTCGCAGTATGTAAAAATTTAGGTGATTTTATGGGAATGTTAAAAAAAGACGGATATTACAAAAAACAGGTAATTTGTCCTAACGGCATGACATTTGTAACAAAATGCCAAATGCCTACGCTGGGTAAAGGCGGCAAGCGTGAACCTAAGGTAATGCCTACTTCGGAGAAAAAAGAAAAGCAGAACCTACGCCGTGCAGCTGAAAAGCTGTATTATCTTATGCTGTCAAACTTCTTTCCGGGGGACTACAACCTTGCCTTTACATATCCTGCGGGGACAGTCCTGTCATCTGCCTGGGCAAAGGAGATATTCGGACGGTTTGCACGGCTGTACACAGCGTACTGCCGTAAAATAGGCTACAAGCCCGATTATATCTATAACACCGAGGTAGGCAAGCGGGGTGCGATACATCATCATGTCATTCTGCACAACCACCGCGACCTTGAAATTATCGAGGAGCTTTGGAGCAAGGCGGGCGGCGGTTCGGTGCAGTATCGGGGCAGCAGCAAGCTCCGTGCCGATTATGACTGGTACGACCTTGCTGTGTACTTTGTCGACCGCACTAAGGGCGGCAGGCAGCCTGATACACACGTCAAGGGCGAACGCCGTTACAATACAAGTCACGGCTTGAAGCGTCCGAAGATCGTGTATGAGTGGATCGACGCGGACAGGTGGTACAAGCCCAGAGCGCCTAAGGGCTGGTATATCGTTCCCGACTCTATACGCAGCGGCGCGGACGAGCTTACGGGTGGGAATTTTATCAAGTATCTTTTGAGGAGGCTGGATTGATGAAAAAGGACAGGGTGCGTGATTATGCAACAGCGGCATTCAGAGATTATGCAGTTGCGGCAAAGTCGGCGGAGAACGTTACTGAATCGCAGCGTGAGGATATGGCGGCGGTTGAAAATATGCTGAAATATTTTTCCGCAGTAAAGCCCTCCGTTGTTTCTGCGGTCAAGGCTGTATATTTCACCGACGCAGGCTTGCCGCTCCGCAAAAACACGGTTTCTTTCCGCGTGCGCGAGTATGCACTGTCTGAACATACCGACGAACGTTCCGCATACCGTGACTTAAAAGCGGCGCGGAATAAATTTGCCGAATACCGTGGTCTGACCGTCGGCTGAAAAAGTTGTCAGTAGTGGGTTCATAATTTGTGATAGAATTATAAGCAAGAACGGATATTCCGTTTCCTGCTTTAGCATTTTGGTGATTTTATGGCAATGCTTACAGTCGAGCAGATCAAAAAGCTTATTGAAGATAACAGGCTTGATATTTTCTATAACTCTAAGTACTGGCGCAGATTTTCCAAAGAGGTCAAGCGGGAACAGAACAACGAATGTCAGATATGCAAATCCCGCGGAAAATATTTACCCGCAAAAATACTGCACCATGTCAAGCACTTGAAAGATCGTCCCGACTTAGCGTACAGCAGATACTACACCGACGAAAACGGAGTGCGTCATAGACAGCTCCTTGCGGTATGCTTCCGCTGCCATGAGGAACTCCACGGCAGAACGTTCAAAGTCGGTACGCGTCCTCGCAAGGGCTATACCAACGAGGAAAAATTCTGAAACCCATACCCCCCTCTCGAAAAAACGGCTTTCAAGAGGGGGCGGTACACCGCAGGGGACAATCAAGACAAGTTCGGGAGCGGGTCGCGCGTGACGCACACGGGCGCGGGCGCGCGTGTATGTAAATTTTTTGTGTGGTTGAGGTCGGACGAAATTTAGTCCAGAAAATAAATTTTTCGGAAAGGAGCTGTTGAGGTATGGCTAAACCCGCATTGGATAAAGTTAAAAAAAGCGTACTTGAACAGCTTGAAAAAAGAGGCAGTTCGGTTGCTGTTTTTACATCTCTGGTGGAGGATTATTGCAACTGGGAAAAGGCGGAGCGTAATATTTGGGCGTATCTGAACAAGCTGGAGGTCGGTTCGGAAAGATGGGAGGATTACCAAAAGCTTGCGCTTAATGCAAATAACAGAAAAATGCTTATTCTCAAACAGCTTGATATAAAAACGACTAACGTCATAAGCGGCGATGATGAAGAAATGTAACCCTCATATCCTCGAATATATCGAGCTTGTCAAGAGCGGTAAATATCCTGTCTGCACAGAGCAGGTGCAGCTTATTGATCTGGTGGAGCGGGTTCTCGGAGAGGACGGCGTTTATGTTGATGATGAACAGCTTGAAAAATATCTAAGCTATCAGAAATATTTTCCGTATGATCTATTCCCCTGGGAGAAATTTTTATTCGCGCTGCATAACTGCACCTACACAGCAGACGGATTTCCACGGTTCAGTCATTTGGTTATTTACGGCGGGCGCGGACTTGGCAAGAACGGATATTTAGCTTTTGAAAATTTCTGCTTGCTTACTAACGCAAATCCGGTGAAAAATTATAATATTTACGATTACGCAAATTCCGAAAAACAAGCGAAAAGGTCTTGGAACGACGTTTACGAAGTGATGAACGATCCACAGAACAAGGCGAAATTATCACGGTTTTTCACATGGAACAGCGAATGTATCAAAAATATAAAAACAGGGTCGGAATACTGGTACATGGCGAACAACGCCAAAACAGGCGACAGTTACCGTCCCGGAAAGGTCAACCATGATGAAGTACACGAGTTTGAAGATACCTCCGCACTGACAACAAGCATAACGGGTCTCGGAAAGGTAGATCAGCCGCGGCGTACTACCTGCACCACTGACGGAGACGTTCGGGGCGGATACCTTGACGATTTGCTTGGAAAGTGCAGAAAGATACTAAACGGCGAAGTCCCCGACAACGGAACGCTCCCGTTTTTATGTCACGTTGAAAGCGAGGAGGAAATAACCGATCCTGCAATGTGGTACAAGGCTAATCCCAGCTTGCAGTACCGTCCCACGCTTATGTGGGAAATCAAGCAGGAGCTGGGGGACTATCTCGAAAACCCTGTAGCACATTCGGCGTTCGCAACAAAGAGAATGAATTTTCCGTCAAAGGAAAAAGAGGGCGGTATTGCAAAATGGGAGCAGGTAGAGGCTACAAATCAGCCTATTGTTGAAAGTCTGCTGAAAAACCGTCCCTGTATCGGGGCGGTGGACTATGCGAAAACAAACGACTTTGTTTCTGCGGGTCTGCTCTACTTTGTGGACGGGAAATATATCTGGATAACTCACACATGGGTCTGCACCAATTCCGCTGACCTTAAAGCCAACCGCATAAAAGCTCCTTTGCGGAACTGGGAAAAAGCCGGACACCTTACGTTTGTGGACGCGCAGGAAATTCCTCCGGAGCTTCCTGCGGTATGGATCGCAAACGAGGCGGCGCGGCGTGGTTCGGTGATAATAAAATTTGCTTGTGACTTTTACAGGTTTGCGTGGCTTAGACGCGCGCTGGAATCGGTAAGCATTACAAGCGACAAGAAAAACGGCAAAGTCATGTTTGTGCGTCCCTCAAACGAGATGATGATATCGCCGATCATAACGTCGGGATTTGTAAACAAGTTATTTGTTTGGGGAGATAATCCGCTTATGCGGTGGGCGGCATGGAACAGCAAGCAAATAATGTCTCCAAACGGTAATATTACCTACGGCAAAATAGAGCCTAAAAGCCGCAAGACCGACCCATTCAAGGCGTTTATTGCGGGTATGTGCTTTTCTTCCGAACTGGAGAAATACGACAAGGCGCAGCGGCAGCTTGGAAGCTTGCCGTTTACAATAAATATTTATTGATTTGACACAAGGCAGGTGAAAAAATGACATTCAGAGAATTTCTCGGAAGTTTCTTTAAAAAGCCCTCAAAAGCCGTGTCCGGGGACGTTACGTCCGAAAGCGGAAGTTATGAGGAACTTTATACGGGAGCGATCAACGCCTTTGCGGTTTTCGCGGTCATTGATATGGTCGCCTCCCTTTGCGCGGCGGCGGAACTGAAAACCTACAAGGACGGAAAGCCTTTCAAGGGATTGGAGTGGCACAATCTGAATATTCGTCCTAACGTCAATCAGTCGGCTACAGAGTTCTGGAAAGAGGCATATTCAAAGCTGCTTTATGAGGGCAAGCTTCTTATTGTTCCGATTGGCGGTCAGAAAATTATTGCCGATAGTTTCAGCGTTGACGAATACGCGCTGCGGGAAAATGTTTTCACGGGCGTGACCCGCGGGTCGTTTACGTTTAACAAAGCGTTCCATTCCTCCGAGGTATTTTACATACAGTATTCAAACCAAAAGGTCAAGCCCATTATAAATGATGTGCTTTCGGTGTATTCGGCACTGTACAGCGAGGCGGCGAATAACTATATACGTTCGGGAGGTTCTAAGGGCGTTATCGAGGTTGATGCACTTCCTGCGGGCGACCCTAAAACTGAGGAGGAATACAGCAAATCCCTCAATAAGCGAATGAGAGAATTTAACAAAGCGAAGAACGCAACGCTGACTTTATTTCAAGGCATGAAGTACACCGAACTTAAAGGCAGCGGCGGCGGGAAAGAGATATCCGACATAAAGAGTATTTTTGACGGTGCGGTAACGCGTGCGGCGCAAGCGTTCAAAGTCCCGCCCCAGCTGGTGCTTGGTGAGGTGTCGGGCATTAACGACGCTATAGACTATATGCTGACGGTCTGCATTGACCCGCTGCTTAATGTGGTTTCCGAAGAATTTTCCGGAAAAGAGTTTACCCCGGAGGAATATATTTCGGGAAAATATATCGCGGCGGATACCACAAACATAAAGCATATTGACATATTCAGCCTTGCGCCGAATATCGAGAAGCTTATTTCCTCCGCGTTCGCGAATATCGACGAAACGAGAGAACGCGCAGGACTGCACCCTACAGGCGAAGATTGGGCGCAAGTGCATTTCTGCACAAAGAATCAAGAACCCGTTACAAATCTTAACATAATGAGTGATACATCGGGAGGAGGTGAAAAATCTTGAAAAACAAGTTTTTTGATTTGAAAATGAACGCCGATACACCGAAAACACTGGACCTGTACATTTACACCGACGTTGAAAGCGACTATTGGGATTGGTGGACGGGTGAGCAGGTGGAAAGCCAGACAAGCGCGGAGCATATCCGCAGGGAGCTTGAAGCTGCGGGCGATGTGACCCAGATCAATATTTTCATCAACAGTCTTGGCGGATCGGTCATGGAGGGTATGGCGATATATAATCAGCTCCGCAGACACAAGGCGCACAAGACGGTGTATATTGACGGTTTTGCCTGTTCGGTAGCTTCGGTTATCGCTATGGCGGGGGACGAGGTTGTAATGCCCTCCAACACCATGATGATGATACACGCCCCTTTGTTTGGAGTTCGCGGGCATTCCTCCGATCTGCGGAAAGCGGCTGACGAGCTTGACAAAATTTCGTTATCCACCATGCAGGCATACCTGCAAAAGGCGGGCGGCAAGCTTACGGCGGAAAAACTTACAGAAATGTACGAGCAGGAGACCTACTGGAGCGCGGCGGAATGTATTTCGCTGGGTCTTGCCGACAGAATGGCGGACGCGGATATCGACCTTGAAGCGGCGATCGCGGCTTTGGAAACTTCCGAAAACGGCGAATGCAGACAGATGATCGACAGGCTTAAAACCGCGGCGGCAAAGGCGGCTATCCCTCCGTCAACGGAGCAGGTCGGAAGTCCCGTTTGGCAGTTAACTGCAAATATGGAACAGAGAGCAGCGGAACAGTCCGAAAATACGGAAGTTCCCGCTTGTCCCAAATTGACGGGCGGTGCGGATATGGGACAAAACGAATCCTCCGAAACGGATTTTATTTCCATTGCGGAAAATAAAATAACAAAATTTTTTAGATTATAGGAGATGTGAAAAATGCCAATTTTGAACCTTGACAAACTGAAACAGAAAAAAGCGGAATGCTCCGCGGCTATCGTTACGGCTATGAAAGAGCAGGACGAAAGCAAGCTTGACGCTGCTCTGGACGGATATTCACAGTTTATCGGCGAAGCGGTACAGGCGGAGATCATGGCGGCGGGAAACGGCGCGGTTGATACGGTCGTCCTTGCTTCACGGGGAGTTCGTCAGCTCACGCAGGCGGAAACGGATTTTTACACGAAATTTATCGAAGCGGCGAAAGCTTCCGATCCTAAACAGGCTGTCAAAAACGTGAACGAGGCTATCCCCGTGACCGTTATTGATACGGTCGTTGAGGATATCCGCAAGGCGCACCCGCTTCTCGACCGCATTAATTTCCGCAACACGTCCCTGTACACAAAGTACATATACAACAAAACAAGCAAGCACGCCGCGGTATGGGGCAAAGTCACTTCCGCGATCACGAACGAGCTGGAGGGCAACATTGACTATTTTGATGTGGAGCTTAAAAAGCTTACGGCGTTTATGTATATCCCTAAGGATATGCTTGACCTTGGTCCCGCATGGGTCGACCGTTTCGTCCGCGAACTGCTTTCGGAGTTTATCGCGCTTAGCGTTGAGTCTGCCGTAGTTGACGGCGACGGCAACGACAAGTACATCGGCATGACGCGCAACGTTTCAGATACCGCTTCTGTAGTTGGCGGAGTATATCCCCGTAAGACGGCTGTCAAACTTAGCAAGCTTTCCCCCGCTGTTCTGGGCGGTATTCTTGCCGAAATCGCGAAAAACATCGACGGAACGGCGCGTCCTGTAGTCAACCCGATCTTTGTAGTAAATCCTTTTGATTATTTCAGAAAGGTAATGCCCGCAACGACCGTTCTGGGTATGGACGGAACGTACCGTAACGACGTACTCCCCTATCCTATGCAGATAATCCAGTCGGCGGCGATCGAGGAGGGCAATGCGGTCATAGGCTTGCCCGAAAGATATTTCGCGGGTATCGGCATGAGCAAGGACGGAAAGATCGAGTATTCCGACGAATACAAGTTCCTTGAAGATAACCGCACCTATGCGGCGAAATTCACGGGCAACGGTCGTCCCCTTGATAATAATGCCTTTGTGCTTTGCGACGTTTCCGAGCTTGCGGCGGCGGCTCTGGAGGTCGTAGTGGTTGACAAGTCCGGCAAAGCTAACGGCATTCCGGAACTTGATGATCCTGCTGGAGACGAAAACCCGTCGGGGGAATGACCGCCGCTGCCGATATAACGATTTACACGCAGGCGGAGCTTGAAGCCATGACAAAGCAAAATCTTCTTGATATCGCTTCCGCCCGCGGTGTGAATATTGGCAGCGGCTCTCCCAAAAAGGCGGATATTATAAACGCTATCCTTGAAAATCAGGGAAACGAGGTCGTATAAATGCTTGCTCTTAAAGACGTAAAAAATTACCTCAATATCACTTGGGAGGACGAGGACACGGACGGCAGGGTTAAAGGAGCTGCCGCCCGCGCCCAGTCCTCTGTAAGGGAGCTTATAGGCGCGGTGGGCTTGCAGTTCGTTGACCTTTCCGCGGCGGAGTCCACAGAAAGTGAAAGCAGCGGAACGGAGGCGGAACAGCTTTTTCTTGACGCTTGTCGTTATATCTACAACGACGCTTACGAGGATTTCCGAAAGAATTTTGCGGAGACGATACGTTCCCAGCGTATAAAATATTCCGTGCTTGCGGAGCGGAAGGAGCGGGAAAATGCTTGAAAAACAGGTATCCTTTAATGACGGCATTGCACATATCTACACGGTGGAAAACGCTGCTTTGCCCGGCGACAAACCTGCGGACAAGCTTACCGATCGGCGCAAAGCAAGATTTGAAAATCGGACTGTCGGCGCGGTGCGGTTCTTTACGGCGAAACAGGCGGACACGAAAATCGACCGCATGATAATGATACCGAAAAAAATCAAGGTGTCCCCGCAGGATGTTGTTATCCTTGTGAGCGAGGACGAAAATCAGTACAGCATTGAGCAGGTACAGGCAAAGACCGACACCCGACCGCACACTAAGCTTTTGTCCCTGCGGAGATTGGAGAGTAAATATGACTTTGCGTGAATTTCGTGATGCTTTATGCAGTATCCCCGACGTTTCCGTTTATCACCAAAAGGCACATAAGGCGGCGGATAACTATATCGTCTGGCAGGAAATCAAGGGATTATCCCTTGACGGTGTTTCTTCCGAAAAGGGTATGCGTATCGCTGTTGATTTTTATACAAAAAAAGAATACAGCGATACCCCTGCGGAAATTACCTCGATACTGTCAGCGTATGATGATATCTGCATTGACGATCCCGTCATTGATTATGAGGACGATACGGGATTTACTCATTATGCCTATACGGTGGAGGTGTTCGGAGATGGCTAAGTTTTCGGTAAACGGTATTGATGAATTAGCTGCCGACTTGCAGCGATTAGGTCAGCTTGATAATGAGGAATTGGTTTCGGATATGCTGGAGGCTGGAGCGGAAATAGTCACCGATGAATGGAAGAAAGGTATAGCGAACGCTGTTAAAAGCAAGGCAGACGGCGGACGCGGTACGGGTGATATGGTAAAAAGCGTTGCGCCGACAAAAGGTATTAAAAAGATCGGCGACGTATCGGCAAAGGAAATTTACCCGCAGGGCAAAGACCGAAAAGGCGTTCGGAATGCTGAAAAGGCATTTATCCTGCATTACGGAAAAAGCAATGCGAACCAACCGCCGACACGCTTTGTTGACGCTGTTGAAGAATCAGCCGAGGACAAAGCAGTATCGGCTATGGAAAATGTTTTTAATAATTACTTAGAGAAAGAGGGTTTTTAATTATGGCTATGATCGGACTTAAATTTCCCGTTGCGACAGCTGTCGCAAATTACATAAAAGGCAGATACCCCGAAATTGAACCGGGTACGGCTTTCGTTGTGGGAAAGATGATATCAGCGGACAAGGAGGTCAAGTTTTCGGATAATCCCCTTTATGCCGATGATGAGATCGCGGAAAATTATCTGAACTTTGATGAGGGTACTTTGAAAATCTGTGTGGATCACATGACCCTTGAAGCACAGGCGAAAATGTACGGGCATACTTACACGCCGGGCGATGACGATTCTCCGGAGGAGGTCGAAAAGGGCGCATGGGATATTCCTCCGTATTTTGTTTTCGGGTACTATAAAACCGTCATAAAAAACAACAAAAAGAGTTATCAGGTAACTATCCTTTACAAGACAAAATTCAAGCCGCCCAAAGAAAGTGCGAAAACGAAAGAGAAGTCAATTTCGTGGGGTACTTACGAAAGCGAGGGAACGATCGAAACGCTGTCGGGCTTTAACAACGATCCTTACGAAAAGGTTGTTAATTTCCAAACGGAAGATGAAGCGCGGAAATATCTTTATGATTACTTCAAGCTTTCCGCTGACAGCGGTACGGGCGGCAATACCGAAAGCGGTTCGGGAAGTTCGAGTTCAAGCAATGATCCGCCCGCGGGCGGCGGTAAGGATAATGTGAACGACAATTCCGAGGGTGCGGGAGGTACAGAAAATGAGCAGGTCTAAAATTATTGAAATTGATGGAAAAAAGATTGAGTTGTTTTTCTCCACATGGACGCTTATGCACATTTCGGAGCGGGTCGGCGGAGATATAGGCGGTCTGGGCGAATGGCTTAACAATGGCGGTAATACTGCCGAAATGCTGGCGCGGTTCAGCTACATACTTGCTGATCTTGCAAACGGCGCGGTCATCAAGCACAATGCGGATATTTCTCTTGGCTTGGAGCAGGGAGATAAAAAGCCGCTTTTCCCCGATGATTATTTTATAAACATTCTCAACGTTTCCGATATCATGACATACCGTGAAGAAATATTCGCGGCTCTCAATCTGGGGGCGGACTATGAGATACCCGACGGCGTAGAGCTGACGGAAAAAGACCCTGATCTTGCGGAGATCGAACGTGAAAAAAAGGAGGAACGGCGTGCGGCAACCTGACCGCTGCACGCCTGTTCCAGCGGGGGTATTGTCTCGGAATGAACTATCCGGAGATAAATAACACCGCTCCGGGAGAAATAATTCAGATGTGGCTTTTTAAGGTAGGCGAATGATATGGCTAAAAGAGAGATCGGTACGTCCTTGAAGCTGGACGGCGAAGCGCAGTTCAAGGCGGCGATCACAAATATAAATCAGGAACTGCGGGTGCTTTCCTCCGAAATGGGGGCGGCGGTATCGTCCTTTGACAAGAGCGGCGCGTCGATCTCCGACCTTAAAGCCAAAGGCGACATTTACGGAAAGCAGCTTGATTCTCAAAAGGAAAAGCTTTCGGTACTGCAATCGGCTGTTGAAACGGCGCGGACGGCGCAGGAAAAGGCGGCGCAGACCGCGGCGGAAATGGCTGAAAAGTACGGCGCGAACAGTGATGAAGCGAAAAAGGCTTCCGAAGCTGTATCAGCTGTTACAAAAAAGCTGAACGATTACCAGATACAGGCAAACAATACCACGAAAAATATCAATCAGCTTGAAGCGGCGCAGCGGGCGAACACTACGGAACTTGAAAATTTTCAGTTAAAGATTGACAGCGCACAAATCGACAAGCTTACAAATAACATAAAATCCTTTGACAGCGAATTGAATTTGCTTGCTTCGGAGCTTGGAAAGGTTACATCTTCGTATGACAAAAACAAGGCAAGCGCGAATGATTTAAATAATACTAATGCAGTACTTGAAAGACAGATAGCCGCCCAAAAAGAGAAGCAACAGGCATTGAATGCTGCTATTTCAGAAGCAAGCAATATTCTTCAAAGTGCCAAAACAAAAGCTGCTGAAATGGCTGATACATACGGCGAAAATAGTGTTGAAGCTGAAAACGCCGCGAAAGCTGTTGCAAAGGCTGAAAATGCGCTTAACGATTACCAGATACAGGCAAACAATACCACGAAAAATATCAATCAGCTTGAAGCGGCGCAGCGTTCCAACAATGAGCAGATCGAGAAGCTTCAAAATGCGTGGCTTGAAAAGCTTACGGAAGAATTTAAAAAGGTTGCTTCGGCAGCTGGCAAAGCGGCTTCCGAAACTGCAAAAATTACCGCCAAAACACTTACCGTTGGTATTGACGCGGGAGTTAAGGCTCTTACTGCTTACACAGGGGCGATAACGGCGGCGGCTACTGCGGTTGCGGGATTGTGCAAAGAAGCAATTGAAACAGGAAAAGCTTTCGACAGCTCTATGTCGCAAGTGGCGGCAACTATGGGAACGACCGTAGATCAGA
>CAMWRN010000048.1 GCA_947176675.1 uncultured Clostridia bacterium
TCTTTTCGCTGTGCTGCACCCGTTCGCTGATGTTTGAAATGGTCAATATAATGTCGTTAAGCCGTGTTTTAAGGCTGTCGGCTGTAGATATAGATTCGTTTATTGCGTTTACCTTGATCGTATCGGCAAGATTGTACAGCAGAAACACACCCGCCAAGATGACAGGTACGACAGCTGTAATGCACATGAAAACAAGCTTATTGCGGAACTTTGTGTTGAGCAGCTTCTGAATAGGATCTATCATATGCTTCATGCCTCCGAAAAAATTCAGGCGACTTATAGATATTTATTTAATTATATCACATTTTTATCTGCAATGTATGAATATTTAATGAATAAAAATATCTTACATAAAAAAGCGGCACTGTATAACAACAGTACCGCATATTTTACTTCGCATCGAATTGACTTTCATGCCGTTTGAAGAAATCCACTCTCGGCTCAAGGAATTTCAGTTCATGTTCGGTTTCGTCCGCAAGAATATTGTCAGCCATAGGGTCAAAGATGTAATCCCAGTTCCATATATCCTCGCCGACTTTAAGATATTCCCGCACCATTTCCGTTCCGAACGGAGCGATGGGGTGGAGGAGTACCGCGGCGGTCTTTATCATGTGGAAAACATTTATAAGCCACTTTTTACGCAGTTCGTTGTCGTCAGCCTTGTCTGCCTCAGCTTTTGCCTTTGCCATGTACTTGCTTGCCTTGCGTATATAGGAGTCCAGAACATAAGTTACCTGATGAAATTCAAATTTATACATGAATCGTTCATATTCCAAAACAGCTTTTTCCGATTCCGCAAGAATGTCCACATCAACTGCTCCAACAGGCATTTTTCCGTCCAAAAACTTCTGCGCGTCGTAAAAGCAGGTGCGGATAATTCTGTTGAACACGTTGGAAAGCAGGAAGCCTTCCTTTGTAACAGGATCGCTGTCGTCCGGCTTAGCTGTGGGATTAAGTGGCTTAGGCTGGAAGCTTACACTTCTCATTCCCAGTCCCAGACTCAAAAAATGCATACGAAGCTGTTCGGAAGTGTAGTAGTCCAGCAGTTCGGCAGCCATAGGCGGCTTTACCGCACCGCTGCTTGAAGCTTTTTTATCCAGAAAAAGGATATGGTGATTTGCTACAAGAACAGGCAGCTGCAATTCCCCGTTTTCGGGGTGAGCAGAGAGTGACTCCTGCTTTTGAAGAGCCATAAACATTGCCATTTCCGCAACGCCGTAAAAGTAAATATTATCCTGACCTATGAACTGGTAAACCTGAGCCTTGTCAGAACACCAGTAATCGCG
Organism: uncultured Clostridia bacterium; assembly: GCA_947176675.1. Taxonomy (GTDB): domain Bacteria; phylum Bacillota; class Clostridia; order Oscillospirales; family Ruminococcaceae; genus RGIG8773. Next base: position 1,287 of record CAMWRN010000048.1, read on the forward strand.
CCATTCCTCGCGGCTTCGGTCTTCGGATTCAAGGTATGCCTGCGTAAATGAGATAGGCGCCCAAAGGGATTCGGGCCACACCCAAATCGTCAGCGGATCCTCGTCCTCAAGCACGGGAGCTGGAACACCCCACTCGATGTTTCCCGTAAGACGGAAAGGCACCAGCGTTTTGCCCGTGCGGAAACGTATTCCCGCTTCGGAAAGTACAGCGCAGGACTTTTCACGATCGGGAAGAGTATTGAACGCAATTGTAAATGAAGTTTTCTTAGGTTCTTCGATAAGCCGGTGATTTTCCAGCCTGTTCTTGATTTCTTCGTATTTCTCTCTGAAATCGTTCATAATATAGATAACGGGAGGTTCAAGAAACTCGCTTATGGTCTTGTAGACTACCTGCCTCACGTCTTCGCGGTTTTTGATGTCCTCAGCGTATTCGCGGAGCATGTCAAGGTGGTCGGTAAGCTTGAAGTACCAGTTGTCAACATTTTTCATGACAGGCTTTTCGCCAGTAAGAGTGCTCTTGGGATCGATCAGATCCTGCGGCATATATTGGTGACCCAGATCGCATTCGTCCGCATAGCCTTTTTCGGACTGGCAGCCTTGTACGGGACATTTTCCAACTACCTGTCTGCCGTTAAGGAACGTGCCGACCTTTTCGTCGTAGAACTGAGCAGTGGAAATCTTTTGCAGCTGACCATTCTCGTAAAGCCTTCTGATGAACCAATCGGAGACTTCGTTGTGCACCTCTGCAGTTCTGCCCAGACCTGATGCGCCGAAAAGGTTAAGGCTTATGCCGTAGTCCTCCAGCGTTTTTTTCTGGGACTCATGATTTTCTTTTACGAAATCCGTGATCGTGCCGGTGTAGCCCTGATCCTCGCTGAGCTTACGGTAGCTTTCAGCGATAGGCGAGCCGTAGCAGTCCGTACCCGAAACGAAAATTACGTTTTCACTGCCTATCCTGTCTCTGAGAAAGCGTGCGAAAACGTCTGCGAAAACGAATACTCCGCCAACGTGACCGAAATGCAGCTTTTTGTTTCCGTAGGGCATACCGCCCGTAATTACCGCTTTTTCAGGAAATTTCGGACGGTTATCCCGTGAGATTTTCTTTTTGAAATCCTTTCCGCTTGTATTTTTATCCATAAAAACTCCTCCGATATACGAATGTCAGCAGAAAAATCAGCTTAAAGTCAGTATTGCCAAATCGCCGTTGTTGTTTTGACCGGCGTTCTTCACCGCGACGATCACCTTTGTCATAAGATTTTCATCGGAAGCTCTGAGCGCCATATCAAATGCGTTTATCGCTTTGGCAAATCCCTCGTCGGAAAAATCCGGTGCAAAGCAGGTGAGCATTACCTTGATAGCGTTGTAAAGCGAGCATAAAAATACAAAGTGATCCCAGAAATTGAATTCAGGATTTGAAAACGGAATGGAATATGACCATACATAGTTTATCATAACGTTTTCGATATAATGAGCCTTTTCGCCCGCAGCTGCCTGTGAGAAGTCTTTCCTCATCCCGATATATTTTTTCATATCGGTCATTTTCAGTGTCTCGGGACCTGAAACTCCCAGATTTTTGTAGATAGTGTTTATTACCTCTTTAAAAGCCGCGTTAGGCTTTGAGAGAGATTTCAGCAGCGAGATTCCGTCCGCAAGAGAGTATCCGGGATTCGGTCGGATATCCTTAAAGTATTCGATTATCTTTTCGCAGTCCGTATTCTCTGATGTATAGTCGTCAATGAATTTTGGGATAAGCTCCGGTCTGCCGTTGTCGAGCATGCCCTGAACGGTTTTAACTCCGTAGTTGAGCAGCAGCATACGCTTTTCAAAATTGACCTCTCTGTTCTGGAGTACGTTCATAAAGAGAGACCTTATCTGCCAGTAATATTTTGCCTGGGGATAAGCGGCGATGATCTGCTTGCTCTGCGCGATGAACGGTTCGCTTTCTTCATCAGGCAGGTTGATCATATTATATGCGAGAACCTCTTTTTCTTCCATAAGCTTTTTGACTGCTTCGATGTAACAAAGGCGCGGAACATATTCCACTGCGGAAGCGGTAACGTTAACGTCGCAGAATTCGTCCGAAGTCACAGGCTTCATTTTTTCGGTAAGCTCTTTGAGAAAAGAGGGCGTAATAATTGGAAATCCCATAGTAAACTCCATTCCCGGCGGCAAGGATTATTCTGCACCGTGACCCCGCAGCCGCCGCGGCGGGGACAAATACTGCATATTATTATACCATATATTTTATCGGATTGCAAGAGAAATTTACCGATTTGACCGAATTACGTCAAATGCGGCAAATTTTTAACGAAGATTTTTCAATAAATATGAATAAAAATGCTTGCGGAAATTGTCGGAATATGTTACAATTATTACATAATACAGATTCTTAACATTTTAATCGAAAGGAAGTCTCCCATATGCTTGAAAATGCGCTTTCAAACAAGAACAAATCCTTTGACTATAAGGATCTGACAAAGGAACTCGAAAAAAATCTTTCATCGCTTCAGCAGAGAATACGTGCGGAGAAGCTTCCGGTCATTATTCTTCTGGAGGGCTGGGGAGCGTCGGGAAAGGGTACGCTTATCTCCGACATGATAAAGATGCTTGACCCTCGTTTTTTCAAGGTACACTCCACAATGCCCGCTACCGAAGCCGAACGCCGCTATCCGATGATGAAGCGGTACTGGGAAAATATCCCTGAATACGGTGCGATATCCGTTCTCGACCGAAGCTGGTATCAGGAGCTTGCCATTGCCAAGATGGAGGAGGGTATATCCGACGATGAGTATGCCCGCCGTATCGGCTCTGTGAATACCTTTGAGCGGCAGCTTTCCGACGACGGCTACCTCATTATAAAATTTTTCCTGCATATTTCCCGCAAGGAACAGAAAAAGCGTTTCCTGAAGCTTAAAGAGGACAGCTCCACCAAGTGGCGCGTTACCGAACTGGACAAGAAGCGTCACAAAAATTACGACGCTTACTACCGTCAGTTTGACGATATGCTTGTAAAAACCAACACCCCCTATTGTCCGTGGAGGATAATAGATACCACCGACCGCGGATTTACACGCTTTCAGGTGTTCAACATTCTGGTGAGCCAGATAGCAAACGCTGTGAATGCCGATTCCTCCGAGCCCAAGGTCATTGAGGAGACCGCTCATCACTTTGAGCTTTCTCCATGTCCCAAGCTTGCGGACGTTAAGCTGGACAATAAGGTATTACAGCCGTCCAAGTATTACGATGAACTGAAAAAGAACCAAAAGGAGCTTGCAAAGCTTCACGGAAAAATTTACAAAAAGAAGATTCCTATAATACTTCTCTTTGAGGGGTGGGACGCCGCAGGAAAAGGCGGAGCGATAAAGCGTGTTTCCTACGCTCTCGACCCTCGTGGATACGAAGCCGTACCCATTGCCGCTCCCGACAAACGTGAACTCAATCACCATTATCTTTGGAGATTCTGGAACAATCTTCCTAAAAGCGGACATATAACCATTTTCGACCGTTCATGGTACGGCAGGGTAATGGTAGAGCGTCTGGAGGGCTTCACGTCTCCCGAACGCTGCGCAATGGCGTACCGCGAAATAAACGAGTTCGAGGAAGAACTTGTCCGCGAGGGCGTGATCGTGCTTAAATTCTGGATGCAGATCGACAAGGACGAGCAGCTCCGCCGCTTTACCGACCGTCAGAACACTCCCGAAAAGCAGTGGAAGATCACCGACGAGGACTGGCGCAACCGCGAAAAATGGGACGAGTACGAGGTGGCTGTTGACGAAATGCTTATGAAGACCTCCACGAAAAATGCGCCTTGGAACATAATTGAAGCCAACAACAAGCTTTATGCGAGGATCAAGGTCATGGATATTATTATTGACAGCATTTCGGAATATATTAAAAAATCGGGAAAATAATATTTTCGTTATAAATAAAACGGACGGTGTACGCCGTCCGTTTTTGCTATCTGATTTTAAATGATTACTATTGAGCGTTGTACTGCCCAACCGATTCTCGCTCGATAATTTTATACGGCAGCATGATTTTTTTGTTTGACTTTGTACCGTTGTTTATGTTGCTTATCAGTTCCTCCACAACTGTCCTTCCGATGTCGTAGCAGGGCTGCTCGACCGTGGTTATGCCCGGGGTGTACATCCAGCTGAGCAGGATATTGTCAAAGCCGCATACGGAAATATCATTTCCGACGGAGTATCCCTCGGAAATGGCTTTTTTAACCACGCTTGCCGCCAGAATGTCGGATATGCAGAAAATTGCAGAGGGCGGCTCCGGGAGTCCCATAAAGTGTTCAAAGGCCTTAACGCCGTGTTTAAAGTCGTAGGTTCCGCGGTATATGTATTCTTCGCGCAGATTAATTCCGTTTTCTTCCAACGCCTTTTTGTAACCTTGTTCTCGGTCGTAGGAGGAAAGGGAATTAACGCTTGTTGATACCATTCCTATCTTTCTGTGTCCCATTTTTATCAGCTTGTCAACTGCGGCAAATGCTCCGCCCTTGTCGTCCACCGTGACTGTAAGCACGTCCGCTCCGTCAACGCGTTCGCAGCAGAGAGCGATATAGTGCTGTTTGTTCAGATCGGTAAGTGTCTTTACGTCAAGCTGTGTACCTAAGAGAATAGCCGCGTCCACAGTTCTGTTGAAAAGCATATTCAGCAGCCGCATTTCCACATTGTGGGAGCTGTTAGATGTGCTTAAAAGAATATCGTATCCGGATTCCGAAGCGGCATTCTGCATACCCCTGATAATGTCGCTGTAGAACGTCTGCTCTGTTGAGGGAATGATAGCGAGGATAACGTTCGTTTCGCATTTTCGGAGATTTCTTCCCAGAAAGTTGGGACTGTAGCCAAGCTCTCTTATAGCGTTGTTTACATTTTCCGCAGCCGAAGCGGAGACAGCCGCGCTGTTATTCAGAACCCGTGACACGGTAGCGACCGAAACACCCGCCGCCTTTGCAACGTCCTTGATAGTAACATTCATAAAGCCGCTGTTTCCTTTCTGTAAAAAATGAGACAAATACCTATAATAATTTTACAATATCGTGAAACCGATTTCAATTGGCATATTGTCTAAAAAACGGCATTTTTTTTATAACTCGCGAAAATTACAACTATATGATTTTTTCGTCGTCCGAAAGCTTTTTGTCAAGTTTTTCCGCTTTCAGACGGCGTTTTTCGTTTCTCTTTGCCGCGTTCTTTTCGTCAAGGTAATTGAACACTGTCAGCATAAAAAGCAGCAGGGTAACTATCACCGTGAACAGATGTCTTTCCGCAAGCGGTTCGGTATCCGTTTTGGGACGCATGGTATTGGGAATGGCATAAATTTCCGAGACCGTATATATGTAGCAAGCTGTTCCTATAATGTTAAATATAAGCGGTATCCAGACTTTTTTGAAGCAGGCGACAACAGTTCCCGCAATAAGGAAAGCGGAGCTTGCCAAAAGCGCAATTCCGCACTTGTGGAAAACATGTGAGGAAGATTCTACCATAAATGCCAGAGCAAAACCTCCGGCGAAATTGACGCATAAGGAAATGACCGCCGCAGCGGCGATACACAGAACAACAGTGACAGTACGTGCTTTTTTCATAAACACAGGCTCCTTTCGCAGACATACATATAGTATACCACAAACATCGGGGCAAATGCAAGTACGGAAGATGATTTTCTATTTTCGACAAGTTATTTTAAACTTTGGGTGTAAAATAACGAAATAAAAAACACTGATAAATGAAGCCGAAATGCAAATAGTAATATCGGCGGCGCGAAGACGAAAAGCTGTGCTGCATATTGTCGGAAAGGAGAGTTTTGTTTCCCGAAAGCGAAATAAAGCGTATAAAAAATGAAGAAAATTATCAAATTTACGGCAGTTTTAATAAACATAGTCCTTGCGGCTGTTTTGGGTATCATAATTTATTATAACACAGTTTTGCCGAATAATTATTACATTACCTCCGGCAGCGAATTGAAGCTTTCGGAAATTATTGAAACTATTCCCTGTACAGGTGTTCCCTTTGGAAAAGCGGTCGCTGCGGAAGCAGACAAAAGCAGTGTCCGAAAAGCCGAACTGAAGCTGCTGGGAATTATCCCCATAAAGATAGTCAATATCCAAGAGGTGGACGAGCCATTGCTTGTCCCTTGCGGAAATCCTTTCGGCATAAAGCTTCTTACCGACGGTGTGATAGCAGTAGAAGTAAGCGGTTTTGAGACAGCTTCGGGTTTCAAATCGCCTGCTGCGGACGCAGGAATAAAAACCGGTGATATCATCAAAACTGTGAATGGAAAAAAAGTTATGTCTAATGAGGATATCGAGAAAATTATTTCCGAGAGCGGAGGACAGAGTCTTTCCTTTAATCTGATGCGTGAGGACAAAAATCTGATACTGAATGTAACGCCCGAGCTTTGTTCCGCGGACGGCTCTTACAGAGCGGGTCTGTGGGTCAGGGACAGCTCTGCGGGAATAGGCACTGTCACATTTTATAACCCTGAAACAGGAGTCTTTGCTGGACTTGGACACCCTGTCTGCGATGTTGACACAGGAAATATTCTTCCTCTTTCCGAGGGAGAGGTTGTGGACGTAAGCGTAAACGGTGTAAAGCGCGGAACAGCAGGTGTTCCCGGGGAACTTATGGGAAGCTTTTCCACACTTTCGGCGATAGGCTCTCTGGAGATTAACTGTTCCGACGGACTGTATGGCGTTATGTCATCGTTCGATTCCTGCAACGAAGCCGTACCGCTGGGAATGAGGCAGGAAATAGAAACAGGCGAGGCATATATTTATACCACCGTCAGTGGAAATCAGCCTAAGCTGTACAAAATAGTCATTGAAAAAATTGACCTGCATGATACCAAAGGGAGTAAAAATATGATAATCCGCGTAACGGATAAAGAGCTGCTGGAAAAAAGCGGTGGAATTGTTCAAGGCATGAGCGGAAGTCCCATTATTCAGAACGGAAAGCTTGTGGGAGCAGTCACTCATGTGTTTGTGAACAATCCTGCCAAGGGCTATGCAATCTTTGCGGATACCATGTACGAATGCTCAAAAAAAGTACTAAACTCACAAGCAGCGGCATAATATATAGTGCGGTATTGATCAGATAACAATATTCATAGATTGTTTACAAAAAATTCCCATAAAAATCCCCGAGCCGAGACGTATATATCAAAGAAGCGTTTGCAAATTATGCGCGGACGTGGTATAATATAAAAAATCGGCAGGGGAGACGTTTATATGAAAAATTTTTCAAAGCTAAAATTTATTATTCCGGCGGTATTATCCGCAGCGTTATTTGCAGGCTGCGGAGAAAGCGACCGCGACTATTTTTCCTATGAAAGCAACGGCAGCGACGGAAATAAATGGCAGTATTCGGCTGGGGCTTTTACAAAGGGCAGCTCCGAATCTTACGATTCCGACGGCTATTATTCCGAAGAAGCGGAAACGGGGGACTATGCCGCACAAAACAATGAGGAAAGCGGTTCTCTTGCCGCGGACGCTATACAAAAGGAAATGCTTGTCTACTCCTGCCATATGGAAGTGGATACGCTGGATTTTGACGCGTCACTGAACAGCTTCAAGAACACGCTGGATACCTACGGCGGCTTTGTTGAAATCGAAAATTTTAACGACGGCGGCGGAGGCGGGCGCTGGTACTATAAAAACGAAGAAAAATGGCAGTCCTACAGCGCGACCGTTAGGATCCCAAGCAGCAATTACGACGCGTTCTGTAATTCAGCGGGCGGTTTGGGCGACTTGAGAAGCAAGACCTCCACAGTGGAAAATCTCAGTCAGGAGTACAGCGATCTCTCTACTACACTTGAAATCTACGAGGCAAAGGAACAGCGGTACATAGATCTTCTGGCAGATATTACTGAGGACGAATATGCGGTGGCGATTGAAAAAGAGCTTACCGAAATACAAATACAGATCGCAACCATAAAGACCCGTATGAACCGTATCAGCACAGACGTGGCATACTCTTACGTTTACTTCACGCTTAACGAGGTAAAGGAGTATGTCTCCGAACCCGTCAAGACAGATACGTTTTTCGACCGTCTTGGCAATACTTTTTCCAATGCCGGAATGGGATTCCTTAACTTTTTGGAGGGACTTTTGTTCTTCCTGATCTATACTGTTCCGTATTTTATCCTTATCGGTATTGTGATTTTTGTAATTGTTAAGGTTGTTAAAAAGCGGAGGGCAAAGAAGCGTGAGAGAATGCAGGCGCAAAAAGAACTGCGTGAAAAGCAAACCGCAGAAAATGCAAAGAAACAAATTGACGGTACAGTGAACAATGATTCTCCATTTGCGGAGCAAGCCGAAAATAAGGACGGTTCGGAGATTGGAAACAATGAAAAGAAGTCTTGAAAAAATATTTTATAAAATTTCCAAAAAACTATTGACAAATGGATTTTTATGATGTATAATAAATATCGCCGTTGGAAATGTCGGCGGCGATTCGGGAGCATAGCTCAGCTGGGAGAGCATCTGCCTTACAAGCAGAGGGTCATAGGTTCGAGCCCTATTGTTCCCACCAAAAGGACTTTTTCAAGTCCTTTACGGCCCGATAGTTCAGTTGGTTAGAACGCCGCCCTGTCACGGCGGAGGTCGTGGGTTCGAGTCCCATTCGGGTCGCCATTATGCGGATTTAGCTCATCTGGTAGAGCGCCACCTTGCCAAGGTGGAGGTAGCGGGTTCGAGCCCCGTAATCCGCTCCATTTTTCTTTATATATGTAAAGTAAGGCGCTATAGCCAAGTGGTAAGGCGTGGGTCTGCAACACCCTGATTCCCCGGTTCAAATCCGGGTGGCGCCTCCAGCGGGAATTCCTGCAACCGGAAAAGGTCACTCCTATATGAGTGACCTTTTCTTTTTTTGCACAAATGCAGAGTGGCACGGGTAAAGGTTCAGAAAGCAGTCTGGCAGCGGTGTGGAAGTTATTGTTAAAAAACAAATACAGCGGTTCATTTGAAATGAATCCTGTTTCACAGCTTATATTGTGAAACAGGATTTTTGTGTTTATACCTGTGATGTTAACTATAGTTATTTAATCGCCCTATATATTGCCTTGAATGTTTGTATGTCAAAAAGTTACAATAGTTATGGTGATGCAAATTGAAGAATAACTATAGTTTAGGCAAAGCATTAAAAGCGGTTCGCAAACAGCGTGAAATGTCACAGGAGCAGGTGGCTTTGGAAGCTGAAATTACTACAACATACTATGGTTTGGTGGAAAGGGACGAAAAGAGTCCGACAGTGCGTATGCTTGAAAAAATATGCAGGGCTTTGAACTACCCGATTTCCGAGCTTTTTTCCGCAAATGTTACCTGTGATACGGAGGATAACCGCTATGTTTACCAAATTGTAAATCTGCTCAAATCAAAGTCTCCTGAAGAATGCGAGCAGCTTTATAAGATCGTGAGGGACATTGTTCAATACGGAGAATCCAAGGATTAAGATTTGTATTTTTATTATTAGTTTGTAAATATTAAATTAACAAACTAATAAATTGCTAAAGTTAACTAAAGTTATGTTTTTCTTTGACGATATATATATTAAAGAAACTAAAATTGTATTATTGTGAGGTTTTTTTAATGGTATTACAGCATAATTTGCCGGGATTCAACGCAAAACGAATGTATAACAAAAAATCTTCAATGCTTGCAAAATCTCTTGAAAAGCTTTCTTCGGGGTACAGCATAAACCGAGCCGCGGACGATGCTGCCGGACTGGCAGTCTCGGAAAAAATGAGGTCGCAGATATTCGGAATAGAGCAGTCTGTCAAGAATTGTCAGGACGGCATTTCCCTTATACAGACATTTGAGGGCGCACTTGACGAAACAGTTACCATAATCAAAAGAATAAAGACTCTTGCGGACCAGTCCGCAAACGGAACCTATGACGACGCGATCGACAGGGCGGCGGTGGAGGTAGAGTATAGGCAGCTCTGTGACGAGATTAATCACATAGCTGACACCGATTTCAACGGCCTTGTTATGCTGAACGGACGGCGTATGGCGGATAAGTTCACGTTCCTGACCGAAGACGGCACAAAATGGATAACCCCATCGGAAGCTGAATTTGATGAGAGCAATTTTACGACTACTTTTAAAAAGACAGAGAGCATTCCCGAGGTCGGTATGACTATGGAAATGCTTCCCGATGTAAAGGGAATACTGACAGGCGACAAGGATATAATGGTCGCTCTTGAGATTCTCAATAAATCGAGCATAAAGGCGTTCTACAACAACGGCGTTCCTGACTTTTCACTTGAAAATATTTCTCCGGAGGAAGCGGAAAGATTTTCCTTTGACATAACTGGGTACTCCGCTGTTATAAGTATCAATACAACGAAGAGCGGAAAGGTCGAACTGCTGAAGGTATCCTGTACTGAATTTCCGCACTACGCTTCAACTACAGCCAAGGGTCTATGGGGTTTTTCAAGCGTTGCGACAGGAAGCTATACCGCGCCGCTCAATAAAAGTCCTGACGGATCCAAGACATTTAATCCAAATGAGTGGACGGCGGATTTTGTTAATAGCTCCTTAGCAACAAAAGAGCAGCGCAAGGCGTACGATGAATGGATAAAGGCAACGCCGCACAGCAGGGCTGAACTTATCCCTGATAATGATTATAATAATGATACAGACCCGCTGAGATTCAAATGGACGCTGGACGATTCGGAATGGGAGAATGCTGTTGATGCAAACGGCAAGCCTATGTCTTCAAGCGGCGTGACCGTTCCCGTTTACGGAAATGATTATAAAGACGGTCCTCAGGTCAATTTTACCGGGCTGCGGTTTTATGAAAATGACGAAAATATTAAGGACGGTGCATATCTATACCTTTCGACCAGCAGAAGTTACAGTAATTCCCATGCCGTCGGCAAAAGTACTGCCTATGGAGATAGCTATGTTGCCGGACAACATAATTTAGGCAATGGAAGATATTATGA
>CAMWRN010000049.1 GCA_947176675.1 uncultured Clostridia bacterium
AAATCCGCAAAAGTCTAGTTAAGCGCTCCGTTTTCTGCATAGCCCATTGCGGTATCGGTCTCCCGGTCTGCTTCGATAGTATCACGGCAGAAATCCTCCAGCGCAGCGCTTATTTTGCGGCACACATCATCGTTTCCCGAAAGTACGGGATATTCCGCATAAAACGTGCTTATCAAAAATCCCGCCGGATGATAAATCTCCTCCTGAATAACGCCGCTTTCATACCAACTCATTTCACCGAATTCTTCCCATATCCTTTCGGGAAGCTGCACCGGCTCGGTCTCCGCCGCTGTCTCTGCGGAAGTAACGGACGTTTCGTCGGGCATTTCCTCGTGAGAGCAGCCTGTCTGGAGCAGCATAAAGGCCGCAATGACCGAAAAAGCCGCCGGTAAAATTTTTCTTTTCATAGCAGTACCTCCAATAAAATTATTTTATTAAAGTGTACAGCAAATTTTACCGCAGCGCAACAACACTTCGTTGACAATTCGGCTACAATACGGTAACGTTCCCGCAGGTATTTATCTTACGCTTTCCGTGACGACAATTTCGCTGTTAATCTGCTGTTTTATCTTTCCGTGAAAAATTCAACGCCCCAATCGTCACAATAACCAAAAAAGCCCCGCAAAGCCCCACGATTTTCGGCACGTCCCCGTCTCTTAAAAACGAACAAAGGGGCGGGGCATAAGCAAACGGAAAAATCCGTTCACCTATACCGTTCGCCCCGAATATTCTGTTGAATTTTACTTGCTGTCACGCTTAGCGTCCAACATAGCTTTTACCTTGATAGGCAATCCGAACAGGTTGATAAAGCCTGCGGAATCAGCCTGATTGTAAACGTGATCCTCGTCGAAAGTAGCAACTTCCTCGTCGTAAAGAGTATATGGAGAAGTTACGCCCGCGTTGATGATATTACCCTTGTAGAGCTTCAGCTTAACGTCGCCCGTAACAGTCTCCTGAGTCTTGTCAACAAAAGCGGACAGAGCTTCGCGGAGCGGTGTGTACCACTGACCGTTATAAACGATATCCGCAAAATCGATCGCAAGCTTCTGCTTCATGCGCTGCGTAGCCTTGTCGAGAGTAATAGTTTCCAGCACGTCGTGTGCGTGATAAAGGATAGTTCCGCCGGGAGTCTCATAAACGCCTCTGGACTTCATACCCACCAGACGGTTCTCAACGATGTCAGCAAGACCTATACCGTTGTCGCCGCCAAGCTTATTGAGAGTTTTAACGATATCAACGCCGCCCATAGCCTTTCCGTCAATAGCTGTGGGAACGCCCTTTTCAAAATGAATAGTAACATAAGTAGGCTTGTCGGGAGCCTGAATGGGAGATACTCCCAGTTCAAGGAAGCCCTCCTTCTCGTACTGAGGCTCGTTGGCGGGGTTTTCCAGATCGAGACCCTCGTGAGAAAGGTGCCACAGGTTTTTATCCTTAGAGTAATTGGTTTCTCTGTTTATTTTAAGAGGAATGTTATGAGCTTCGGCGTAGTCGATCTCTTCGTCTCTGGACTTGATGTTCCATGTTCTCCAGGGAGCGATTATCTCCATTTCGGGAGCGAAAGCCTTGATAGTCAGCTCAAATCTGACCTGATCGTTTCCCTTGCCTGTGCAGCCGTGACAGATAGCGTCAGCGCCCTCTTTCTTGGCAATTTCAACTATTCTCTTAGCAATAACGGGTCTTGCAAAGGAAGTGCCGAGAAGATATCTTCCCTCGTATACCGCGCCCGCCTTAACGGTAGGGAATACGAAATCCTCAACGAATTCCTTGTTCAGATCCTCGATGTAAAGCTTGCTTGCGCCTGTCTTGATAGCCTTTTCCTCCAGACCGTCAAGCTCTGTGCCCTGACCTACGTCACCCGAAACAGCAATAACTTCACAGTTGTTGTAATTCTCCTTGAGCCATGGGATAATGATAGAAGTATCGAGACCGCCGGAATAAGCGAGGACTACTTTTTTGATTTCTTTAGCCATTTTAAATTCCTCCGAAAAACAATAAAAAAATAAAGTACAAGAATAATTATACACCATATAAAAGCTTTGTCAAGTATTTTTGCATATTTTTATAAAAAAATTTGTTAATATACAAAAATTAATGCATAAACAAGAAATTATACATAAAATAATGTATAATTTTCAAAAATCGCATCCTCAGGCGGTGAAGCCGCCGACTCAAGCTGGTCGAGCTGAGCACAGCTCGCAGAAGTCCAGAGGGCGGAGCCCTTTGGTCGCGCTCCGCAGAGCGCGAAATCCTTTTCGTTCAAAACGGAGCAGGAGGTGAGAAACGCGACAGCGTTTCGAGGAGGGGCGAACACGACCGCCCCTCCTTGTAACGGTACACAACAAAGAAAAAATCCAAAACGTCACAGTGTGACATTTTGGACGAACAAATCAAAAAGGTGCAGTCACTGATTTTCCAGAACATCAAGAGCGCGTTTAATAAATTCCGATTTGGAAATCTTCATGTCACGGCAATAACTATCCAAACGCTCTTTCAGTTCGGGAGCAACGGAAACAGAAAAATGTTTGTAATGACTTTTTGCATATTCTCTTTTATATTCTGTCGCATTAAATTTTTTCTTTTCCATAAAACACCGCCTTGCAATTTAAAATAAGTTAACTATTTAGACGTATTTATTTAATTACATCTATGCTCAGATGTGATATAATTCACTCATAGCACAAAGTCAAACGTTTGTCTGGAACTATAAATCTACAACAAAGGAGCAATAGCAATGGACAGTAGCTTAAAAAAATACTACTACTCCGACCTGTGCGAAGTAAATACCCCTGCCGTTTATTCCAATGCAGCGACCGAAGCTTTTTGTAAAAAAGAGGAGCTTTACAAAGCGCTTCAGAAAAACCTCAGCAAAGAAGACTTCTCTATGTTTGAGGACTATCTCGAAAAAAACGGAACGATAAACTCCGAGGACAATTACCACTCTTTTTGCTGCGGCATCAGAACAGTGGTCAAATTTATTGCAGACGCGTTCACATCAATATAACGCCTGCAATACTCAACCGCCAAAAACTTTGAAAGGACAGTTCTCCAATTATGTATTCGGTTTAATATCTATTATAACTACCTCGGGCTGATTAAAAACCCTCGGCAGCATATTCTTGCAAAGTCCTCTGCTGACGATCATCTCGGTAGTGCCGTCCTCAAGCAGGTACCGCCCTCCCGCATACTTCGGGAATATTCCCTGATTCGGCGCGTACAGACCATTCAATATCCCCGGGATTATAACCTGTCCGCCGTGTGCATGACCGCACACCACAAGATCGAAGCCGTGTCCGCTGTACAGATCCACAAGGTCGGGACGGTGAGACATAAATACCGTGAATAGATCGTCTCCCGCATTTTCGTAACAAGCGGAAAGCTGCGTAAACGGCAGCGAGTTATCCGCACCCGAAATGCGTATCGCCTGCCCCGAGGTCTCAAAAACCTCGCTGTCCCCCTCCATGACCTTTACCCCGTAGGAGCGGAACATTTCCTTTATAGCATCGCACTCTCCCGACCACTCCTCGTGGTTTCCCACAACATAGTAACAGCGGTATCTGCACGTAAGCTTCTCAAGCAGCTCCTCCGTATGCTTATGGGAACGGACATTTTCTGCAATGTCCCCCGCAAGCAGAACAACGTCGGGGTTTTGCTCATCTATCGTATCAACAAGCACCTGCTGACCAATACCGTAGCTGCTGCTGTGAAAATCTGTGAGCAAAGCTACCCTTACGGGATTTTGTACCTTGTCCGAAAAAATTTCATATACGGGAACTGTAATACCTGTATCCAGCGCTGCGGCGGCTATCAGCAAAAGCCACCCCGCGCTGATGCAGGCAATTCTTTTCCCTTTCGGCGAAAGACTGCTCCACCATCTGACTATCAACGCCTGTTTTTTATTTCCCGACGACATATTACAATGCCTTTCCAAGTCTTATCACCGATTCCGTGATAAGCTTTTTGAACAGGGGAGCGGCTTTGTCGGCTGTCTCCTGAACCTCTGCATGAGTGAGAGGCTTGTCGGTAATTCCGCACGCCATGTTGGATATGCAGGAAATTCCCACGGTTTTGAGCCCCGCATGATTAGCAGCAACCGCTTCGCATGCCGTGGACATTCCCACCGCATCCGCGCCCAGTGTGCGGACCATTCTTATCTCCGCAGGGGACTCGTAATTCGGTCCTGTAAGCTGAATGTAAACGCCCTCCTGCAATGATATCCCCAGATCCCTTGCAGTATTACGGACAATTTCACGCAGATCTCTGTCATAAATATTGCTCATGTCGGGAAACCTTACTCCCAGCTCCTCGGCGTTCTCCCCGATAAGCGGCGAGGGAGCCATATTTATGTGGTCGGATATCAGCATAAAATCGCCCGCCCTAAAGTCCTTGTTCACGCCTCCCGCCGCGTTTGTCAGCAGAAGTATCTTCGCACCCATCATCTTCATAAGACGAACCGGCAGAACCACATCCTCCATTTTGTATCCCTCGTAATAGTGAACGCGCCCCTGCATGATGACTACCTTAACGTCCCCCACATATCCGAAAACAAACCGTCCCTTGTGTCCCTGAACGGTGGATATCGGGAAGTCCTCTATATCGCCGTAGTCAAGAACGGCTTCGGTTTTTATGCCGTCCGCAAAGTCTCCAAGTCCCGAACCCAGAACCAGTGCAACATCGGGTTCAAAGTTTATCTTGGACTTAAAACAGGCATAGCATTTTTCAAGACGCTCGTAAATTTTACTCATATCTGACATTCCTTTCCTCAGTTATCAATCCGTTGCAAAAGACTCATATGTCTCCTCCTCGGGCTCCTGTTTTCTCCTTGCAAGAACTATCGCGCTTATTTCCTTCACGGTGTAGTCGTCCTCGACCGTCCTGATGACCTCAGTACCCGCTCTGCCGCCTTCAACATAGACCTCGTATTTCCCGAAAGCGTGAAGCGTAACGGGATAATCATTGGGGTTGAAGAACACCACTATCTCCTCGAATTCGTTATCCTCTTTCAGCACAAATCCAACAACTCTCTGGGGCAGCCTGTCTATGAAGTACATATTTTCACGCACCTCGCTGCCGTTTGCCATTCTGAACGCGCTGTGAGCTTTTCGGAGTGCAATAAGTCCCTTGTAGTATTCAAACACATGGCGGAACTCGGATTTTCTGTCCCACTTGAGACTGTTTATCGCATCGGGAGAGCGGTAGCTGTTATGGTCGAACGCCGTTCCGCCGGGAAAAGGCTTTGACCGCAGGAACTCCTGTCCCGCCTGTATAAAGGGTATTCCCTGAGCGAGAAAAACCATCGCAGTCGCAAGTTTATCCATTTTGATTCGCTTCTCAAAGCTGTCCGTGCCGTTTGTATAGTAGAGTTTGTCCCACAGGGTAAGATTGTCGTGAGCCTCAACATAGTTCACGCTTTGGTACGGATTATCCGTCCATGCATATTTTTCAAGGTTTGGTATCTGCGGGTGGGGGATTCTTCCGCACATTACCTCGCGGACATACTCCTCGTTTCCGCTTGCGCCGTTCACATAACCCCTGTCCTTGTTCTCGAAATTGTTGCCCTTGACAGTGTCGCGGAAGTCGTCGCTGAAAAATCCGTAACCCAAGGTGTGGCGGGCATTGAGCTTCATTGCCCTGTTTTCCCATGCGAGAGGGGAATCACCGCCTGTCCAGCCCTCGCCGTACAGGATAACGTTGGGATTTATCTCTTTCAGCCGCCTGTGTATCTCGTTAAGCGTCACATTGTCGTAAAGTCCCATAAGGTCGAACCTGAATCCGTCTATCTTATATTCGGAAGCCCAGTAGCAAAGGCTGTCTATAATGAACTTCCTCGCCATTGCGCGCTCTGTTGCAAATTCGTTTCCGCAGCCGCTGCCGTTGCTGAAATATTCGCCGTTTTCGCCCCACAGACGGTAGTAATACTTAGGGTACGTCTTGTTGAAACATGAGTCCGCCGTAGCAAATGTATGGTTGTAGACCACGTCCATAATGACGCCTATTCCTGCCTTGTGGAGAGCGTAGACCAGCCGTTTCAGCTCGGAAACGCGGGTTCGTCCGTTGTATGGGTCGGTGGAGTAAGAACCCTCGGGAGCATTGAAATTTCTCGGATCGTATCCCCAGTTGAACTGCGGTTTATGGAGGTCTGTCTCGTCAATACGTTCGTAATCAAATATAGGCATAAGCTGAACGTGGGTAACGCCAAGCTCCTTGATGTGGTCGATACCTATCTTATCTCCGGCCGCGTTTACAAGTCCATTCTCAACAAAGGCAAGAAAACGTCCCTTATAGCAGAAATTTCCGCTCTTGTCAATGGAAAAATCACGGACGTGAAGCTCGTACACACAAGCGTCCGTATACTTTTCAAGCGGAACGTAATCCTGATTGTCCCAGCCTGCGGGACTGCACGCTGCTGTGTCAATGATCATTCCCATAGCGCCGTTTACGCCCACAGAGCGGGCATAAATATCAACAGTCTCCTGTTCAATGCCGTCGTAGGTCATAACATACGTATAGTACACGCCGTCCAGATCGCCGAAAGCGGTTTTCGTCCAAACTCCGTCTCTGCCCTTTGTCATCGGAAGTCTGCGGTACGGCTTTTCATCGCGGCAGCTTTTATAAAGATGCACCCTTGCGCTGTCCGCTTCCGGAGCCCACACCTTGAACTCTGTCTGCTCCTTGGAATATATCGCGCCCAGATCTCCGTCATAGGCGTATTTTTCATCAATATGCTTATACAAATATGACAACTCCCTTTAGAAAGTTAAAAATTAAGAGGCAAGAGATACTCTCTATGCGACATTTATAATAATTATACACTAAATTTTTCTGCAAGTAAATACCGCTATTTAACAAAATATCTGTTAATGTTATGTGCACTTGGCACAACAGAAATTCTCCGCCATTGACATTTTTGTGCAGTTTTGATATAATTAATGTGTATTTTAAAATGGGGGAATTATATGTGAAGCATAAATTTTTAAGTTTGGCTGCTGCCGTCTCGGCGATCGTTTTTTCGGGGTGTACTCAAACTCCTGCCGGCACGCTGGAAGATATGAGCATTACCGCTGCGGAAACATCGGTGCAAAACTCTGCAAGCGTTTCCGGAACGGAGGGGGAAACGACCGTGGAAACCACGACAGAAGCGGAAGCTGCCGCGGAAGACAGTAACGAACCCGAATACACCGAAGTCTCCGAGGGAAACGAATTCATCGACTATGAATTTATCGAGGACTATCAAGGCACTGTCGACATAGGCGAGCTTGCGGACAAGGCTGTGTCTTTCATGAAAGAGAGCGAACAGTACAAAAGAAGCGCGGACAGCGTTGAAAGCTTTACTAAGGAGGGCTTGCTGAAAAATCCCGACATAGCCTATAATTTGGAGGAAGCCGAAAGGCGTTCCGCGGAATTTGCCGAGTACATATCGGACGGCGTTATTGAACCAAAGGTTGCGGTTGCGTATCCTGCCGACTATGACGGCAACGGCAGTACCGAAACGTTTATCATAATTAAAATGCCATATTCACCCCTCGGCTTAAGGGACGGACTTGTAACTGTCCGCGATTTTGTCATTTTCGCAGACAGGGACGGCAATATGAAAATTCTTGACGAGACCTGCAATATGTACCCCGTTCAGTTTCTTGATTACGGCAGCTTTAAGCAGATAGCCATAGGCGGCGACGGTATGGCGGGCGTTGAGGCTCATACCGTTCTTTACGGCGTTAAGGACGGCAAGGTCGAAAAG
Source organism: uncultured Clostridia bacterium (assembly GCA_947176675.1). GTDB lineage: Bacteria > Bacillota > Clostridia > Oscillospirales > Ruminococcaceae > RGIG8773. The sequence continues at coordinate 7,736 of CAMWRN010000049.1, forward strand.
CTTTACGGCGACAGGTGCAGCTTTGCCAAGGAGGACTGTTTCCTTTCGACTTTCGGCTGGCAGGGCAGAGGAGATTTTATGTACTACGACACGGTTGCCCGTGAGTACCGCGTTATAGACGGCGTTGATGTGAAAATCGACGATATTCGGGCTATGGATACCGAAAACAGTCTTGCGGATATTATGGACAGCAATTTTTTGGCGTGTCAGCTTATCGGCGGAAAATATTACTGCTTTATAACTGGCATGATGGACTGGGGTACAATTTACACATACGACAACGGCAGCTTTACGCTTATTGAGGACTCAAACGTGAGAATATCGTTAAACTTAAACCTATACGAACTGAAAGAAGTCGTTAATATTGATATCGAACAGGCTCTCGCAAATATGAAGCCGCCCCTAAAACCATTTGCTAAAGTCTCCGAGGGAAACGAATTCATCGACTATGAATTTATCGAGGACTATCAAGGCACGACAGATATAGGGGTACTGGCGGCGGGAGCTGTGGAGTTCCTTACCGAGAGTGAGTATTACGCCGAAAGCACCGAAAACATCGGGGAGTTTACCGACGACATATTCAAAAAATATTTTGACGAAGCGGGAAATATCCTGCCGCGCCTGCAAACTGCCTACCCCGAAGATTACGACGGAGACGGAAGCACGGAAACCTTTATAATTGTGGATATGCCCTATATGGTCGGGAAAGTCCCCGCCGAGCGGAGCTTTCTTATCTTCGCAGACAGCAGGGGGAATATGACCCTGCTTAACGATGCGAGTGCACTATATCCGACAACTCTTCTTGATTACGGAGACTTCAAACAGCTTGCGTTCGGCGGCAAAGGTGTTGTTGGAATGGACGATCACACTCTGCTGTACAGCGTTGAAAACGGCGAAGCAAAAGAACTTTTCAATATTCGCGGCGATTTTTACAAAAGCAACTGCTTTCTGTCCGCGTTCAGCTGGCAGAGCAGCGGGGCATTTATGTACTACGATACCGTTGCGCGCGAATATCGGGCCATCGACGGAAATACCATTCCTATCGAAAAATTAAAGGAAATGGATTCAACCAACGCCCTGTCCGAATTTTATGAATGGTATGACGAAAATGGTTTTCTGTTTGCAAAACTGATTGGCGGCAGATATTATGTTCTTGAAAGCAGCGTTATGGATTCGGGAACGGTTTATCTATATGAAAACGACGAGTTTATTCAAACCGAGGAATGCTCTCATGTACGCAATAACCACTTCGACAGAATAATACCGAAAGTCACCGACATCGACATCAACAAAGCAATTGCGGAAATGAAATCCGTAAAATAAATTATTGTAAAGGAGAATAACTTATGAAAAAACAAAAGCTCTGCGGAATATTTATTTCTGCGGTAATAATGGCGGGACTTCTGACCTCCTGCGGAAACAAGGACGAAGGACCTACCGCCCCGGACGATACCCAACCCGAAATCCAAACCTCCGCCGAGGAGGAGATCAGTCCCAAGGTCACTGTTGAAGGAACGAAATTCATGGTAGGAGACAAGGAACTGTGGATCAACGGCGTAAACACTCCTTGGGAATACTGGAACGATTTCGGCGGCAGCTTCGACCCCACATTCTGGGACAGCCACTTCTCCGACCTCCACGATATCGGAGTAAATGCCGTCCGCGTATGGATGAACTGCGATTCCATGGTAAGCATAAAGCTTAAACCCTCCGGCGAGGTAAGAGAAGTCACCGAGCAGCACTGGACGGACATAGACCAGCTCTTTGAAATTGCCGAAAAGCATCAGATCTATCTTATGCCAACCCTTATTTCCTTTGACCACTGCAAGAGCGGTCAGTACAAGGACAGATGGCGCGCTGTCATCACCGATGAGACCGCTATGAAAAGCTATGTTGACAACTACGTCAAGCCCTTTGCAGAGCGTTACGGCGATAACGAATGGCTGCTTGGCATCGACCTTATGAACGAACCCGACTGGGTACACGAGAACGAGGAGTGCGGACGACTTCCCCTTGAAGACCTGTCCAAGTTCTTTGCCAACTGCACTGCGGGTATCCACGAGGTAAATCCCGACACACTCGTTACCGTTGGAATGGGCATGATAAAGTACAACTCCGACGCAGGCGGAAGCCGTATCCAAAATATCGTTTCCGACGAGGTAATGACAGGCTATGCAGGAGAAAACGCATGTCTGGACTTCTATACTCCCCACTACTACGATTGGATGAACAGCAGCGGCCTGGGATGTGCATTTGAGTCTTCTCCCACGGATTACGGTCTGGACGGCACAAAGCCAGCTTTCCTCGGCGAGATAGGCACATCAACTCCTCTCAAGGACGTGTACCAAAAGTGCTACGATCTGGGCTGGAACGGTGTTATGATGTGGTGCTCAAACAACGGGGCGGAGCATGCCGACAACTGGGACGACATTGCTGCCGCCACACAAAATATGGAAACTGTGGCAGGTGACAAAGTGTTCCCCTTGGGCAAGAATTAAGCCTTTACAGAACAAATTATGAACGATTTTTTTGTATAGTATTGCTATAGAAACCCCCTTGTTTTTATGGTATAATTACAAAAGATTGTTTAAAAGGAGATGCTGTTATGATTTTACTCTATGAAAAAATTTACAGACAGAAGCAGGAGCAGTACAAGCTTGACGGCGACCTGCACGCATTCAACAAGTTTATTTCGGAAGCTCACGACTTCCAGTTCGCAGTCATGACAAAGAAAATACCCGAGAACGAATACGCTGAATGGCTCAACGCCCAATGTGCATCTTAACAGCATTTTCCCTTAAATAAATAATTTCTCCCTGCATTCACATTGCGGGGAGTTTTTATTTTGTTCCGTTTGTCATAGTGCTGAAATATTTTTAACATTGTGTTGACTTTTTTGTTAATAAGATATATAATTATATCAGAGCGATAAGCTTTGCAACTTACTTCACTTGAAAGGAATGATCAACTTCATGAATAAGATAATTACCATAGGCAGACAGTTCGGCAGCGGCGGACGTGAAGTCGGCGAAAAACTTGCCGAAAAGTTAGGATACGCTTTTTACGACAACAAGCTGATCGCAATGGCTGCGGAAAAAAGCGGAATGAGCCACGCCGCTCTTACTGACGCAGATGAGAAAGCCGCCAATCCTTGGCTGTACGCGGCGATGAGTCAGACCGGTCAGGCAAGCTTCGGACTAAATATTTCCACAAACGACGCGCTCTATACCATTCAGGCGCAGATAATCCGCGAGATTGCCAAATCGGAGAATGCCGTTATTGTGGGACGCTGCTCCGACTATGTCCTCAAAGACGAGGAAGTTGACCTGCTGAACGTTTACATTTACGCACCCACAGAAGCGCGGATAAAGCGTGTTCTGGAGCGTGAGAACGTCTCCACCGAACAGCAGGCTCTTCAGATGATGAAGCGTCACGACAAGCAGCGCAAGCTTTACTACGACTTCTACACCGACCGCAAGTGGGCAGCTCACGAGAACTATCACCTCACCTTGAACAGCGACAAATTCGGCATTGAGGGAACGGCAAACATTATTGCCGCCGCCATTTCAAAGTAAAAAAGCTAAAAGAAAAAGGGTACCTTTCGGTACCCTTTAATTGTTTTGTTATTCGCTATGTGAGAAAATTACTTTCTCTTCTTAGCAACGATAGCAGCAGCGCCGGCAACAGCCATTACGGAAACCATAACAGCAGCGGGAACGTTGCCTGTAGCAGCGGAAGTTGTAGCAGCTGTGTCAGCAACAGGTGCAGCGGGAGCATCGTCTGTTGCGGCAGGTGCCTCGTCGGCAGCAGGTGCTTCATCATCTGCGGGAGCAGCGTCAGCAGCAGGAGCAGCGCCTGTTGCTTCCTCGTAGGACTTGCCGTCCATGATCTCGGAAGCCTGAGCCTCGTCAACAACCTTCATAGCACCCTGAGGAGAACCTGCGGAAAGCTCAGCGGACTTGATGATAACATCGTTTACCTGGAAGTAGAGACCTGCGCTCTCGTCCTCGTTGCCCTCAGCGTCAACATAGCCCTTGAACTCGGACCAAACAGACTCGGGAACTACGAACTCTACAGTTGTCTGACCCTCTGCAAATACGAGGAATCCGTCGCCCTTTCTGATAGCGGTATCACTTGTAAGACCGTCTGTGATAGCGTCCCAAGAAACGCACATATTCATAGGCTTTGCGAGGTGGTTGTGAGTACCTACGAGGGGATCCTTTGTCTCAACGGTAAGAACAACCTTAACGTCGCCGCCGATAGCTTCAAACTCAGCCTTGGGAATGCCCTTGCTTGCACCCCATCCGCCGGGATATTCACTGTCGAGAGTAACTGCGGCAAATGCGTTGATAGCCGTCATAGAAACAGCTACAGCTGCAGCCGCAACAGCTGCGAGAACTTTTCTGAACTTCATAAAAATTTCCTCCAATTCTTTTGCAGATTTGTCTGCTGTTTAAATATTTGCACAATAATTA
>CAMWRN010000050.1 GCA_947176675.1 uncultured Clostridia bacterium
TGTGTACCCCCAAAATATTTTATATTGATCGCATGGTGGGGACAGCCTGCATTGTCACGCTACCGCATGTGTTTTTGCAGGTATTTTTTTTCATATTATTTTCATAAAATTTATTCCGTAGTCACTGTTCGCATATATTGCACAATAAATTCGCGTAAATTTGTCAACTTTAACTATTGACAGGTATTTTAAAATAATGTATCGTTATTATTAGGTGAGTTGTGCGAAAGCGTTAAATATCGGTGTTAGACAGCTTTTACGCGGTACCGCCTAAAAATTATGGAAAGGAGTTTTTCAAATGAAAAATTCAGTCAAAAAAATTATAGCCTTATGTGCGGCGGCAGCTATATCTGCAATCTGCCTTTGCACCGCCGTGAGCGCGGAAGAATACATCGCGCCCGCATCCTACACCACTATAGAGGAGGTAAACAATGAAGTTGAAAGAGTAATAGTTGCGACAGGAACATATTCCAACGGATCCAGTTATATAACGCTGAGAAACGGCGGTACTTGTTATTTTCACATTGTATATACCAATGGAATGTATGTAAGAGCTAACGGCACATATGCTGTTCAAGGAAGTAGTTTCAGAGCCTCTTTAAACGGATACATAGTAGTAGACAGCAACGGCAATATGCAGAGTTCTTCCACGCAGACTCTTGGCGTGGACGGAGTTATCAGTTCAACCTCGCTTAGTATAAGCGACATAACATATTATAAGGACTGAAGCAGATTGGAGTGAAGCTTATGATGAAAAAGAACATTAACATTAAAAACATCCTGAAGATAGTGATCCCGTCGGCAATAGCGCTGACTGCCGTAACCGTTTTATGCGGAGCGTATTACAGCGGCGAGTATTTCCTGCAGCCGGGTGATCCCGGGTATTATTGGCCTCCCGGCGACTGGTCCGGCGTTATCGGACAATCGTGCTATTGCACGCACCCTATAGATCAGGAATATATAGAGCCGACAATCACGCCCGGGAAATACTATCTTAACGGCGATACCGATTCCGCTTATCTTGATGTGACGGAGAGTACATGGCAGCTTATGCCGGGAGAGAACTGCGATTTTCAGATACTTTACAGTTTAGAACGATCAGCTTTTATCAATGAATCGCTGCCGGCGATAAAAACCGCCCCGGACGAAATCATTGATATTGAACCTAACTGTGATGAAGATGTAATCGCATTCTACTCAATGCCTCACGAATATACCGTTGTGACATGGCATACATTTGACATTGTATGGCTTAGTCCCGGTCCGAGTGAGGAGGAGACTGTGCCGCAGGAGTACCGGCGAAACAGTGAGGATATCAACAGCGTGCCGCAAAAGTACTGGCAAAATGGCGGCTGGATAACACAAGGACCTCAGTTGATAGCTGAAAATACCCTGCAATCCTTTGGCGGCGACTATATTCTCGTTGAATAGTTAAATATCACCCAAAAATCCGCGGGCTTATGCCCGTGGATTTTTTTGTTCACACAGCTTACGCCTGTGGTTACTGCCGCTTCTCAAACATTTCCAGAGCGCGGCGTATAAATTCGGATTTTGATATGCCCTCTTTTTTGCAGTAGTCGTCGACCCGCTTTTTTTCTTCGGGTTTTAGGTCGGCGACAAAGCGTGCGTAGTGTTCTTTTTTATATTTTTGGTCATATTCTTTTTTATCGAATTTATTTGGGTATTCAATATATTTTTTATCCAAATCAACATTGACCTCCGATTCGCATTAATAAATATTTAACTGATAAATTATAGTTTATTAACCATATTATTGTACACAGTGTTATAATTAACATATACACTGTGTACGCCGTTTTACAAAAGTACATGTCCTACATCAACATTTGAAAGGAACTATGTAACATGAACGATTTAATAAGAAAACTTTTCGACTCCGATATGTGCGAAGCAAGAAAGGATTTTGCATTTACCGAGAAAGCGAGATATGAACTGAAGCTGCGTGAGAAACTGTACGTAGAGCTGCGGGAAAAGCTTGGCAAAGAGGAACTGGAGCTGTTTGACAAATATCTGGATACGTACAGCATTGTCAGGGACGACGAAATTTTCCACGCCTACCTGAGCGGAATGCGCGATCTGATACGCTTCGCAGCGGGAATTTTTATGTAGCAAATTATACATACGGTAATAAACGATCTAAATTTTACAGGAATACCCCTCCAAATGTCCTTTCAGAGGACATTCTCCGCACCTCGGACTCCGCGCCGTGCAGAACTCTCTGCCAAAAATAACCAGCCTGTGACAGAAATCGCTGCCCTCGGCGGGAGGGATTATTTTCAGCAAATCCTGCTCCACCTTTTGGGGTTCCTTTTCCTTTGTGAGACCAAGCCGTCCGCATATCCTTATACAGTGTGTGTCCGTAACAATTGCGGGAAGTCCGTGAACGTCCCCCATGATGAGGTTGGCGGTCTTGCGCCCAATTCCGGGAAGAGTGATAAGCTCCTCAATGGTTTTGGGCATTTCGCCGCCGAAGTCGTACAGAAGTCTGCGGCACATTCCCACAATGCTTTTGGCTTTGGTCTTGTAGAGACCGCATGGCTTGATTATCTCGGCTATGTCGTTTTCGTCCGCTTCGGCGAAAGCCTCCAGCGTGGGGTACTTTTCAAAAAGCGGCTTTGTTACAATGTTCACCCGCGCGTCGGTGCACTGGGCGGAAAGCCGTCCCGCTATCATAAGCTCGTAAGGCTTTTGGTATGTGAGCGAGCACCGCGCGTCGGGGTATATTTCAGCAAGTCCCTCTATCGCAAGGAGGGCTCTTTCTTTTTTTGTCATTGAGATCAGTCCTTTCCCTCAATTATCCCTATATATCTTTCCAGTTCTTCCAGCTCGTAAAGACCCACCATTTCTGCAAACGCGGAGCTGTCTCCCGTTTTGGCATGATCCTCAAAGGCTTTGTAGTACCTTTCCCTGTCCGCGAACTTGATATTTACGGGCAGCAGACCGTTCTTCATAAGCTCCAGATTGAGGATAAGCCTGCCTGTCCTGCCGTTGCCATCAATAAAAGGGTGAATTTCCTCAAACCGCAGGTGGAATTCCGCGGCGGCTTCGATAATGTTTTCCCGCCCGAAAAGCTCTCCGCCGTCGATGACAAGCTGCTCCATAAGCTTCGGGACAAGGTAAGGCTGTGGCAGCTCAAGCTCCGCACTCATTATCATAACGGGAACGCTGCGGTAAACTCCGCGGTTCTCTCTGTCTCCCATAAGAACAAGCGAATGGATATCCTTTATCACTTTTTCGCTTATGGAAGATTTTTGTTTTGACAGGTCGGAGATGTACTCAAAAGCGTCCCTGTGACCGATAGCGTCAAGATGCTCCCTGAGCGGCTTTTCGGCAATGGTAACGCCCTCTCCCAGAATAAGCGCAGTCTCCCTCAGGGTAAGCGTTGAACCCTCTATGGCATTGGAATGAAAGGTGTTGCCGACGATAAATTCGTCTCTGAGCCGTTTCAGCTCTCCCGCGTTGAGAGGGCGCATTTTGGCAAGCTGTTCTCTCAGTTCATTTATCTTTTGAAAGTTCATTTTATGTCCTCCATGATAATTTGGCGGTCAATCTGTTACTCCCACTTGAAAATCGTCCTCATATACGATTTTACCCGGCGTATCGGTATAAACCACATCATAAGGAATACAGTATTTTTCAAGCAGTTCCAGAAGCGGCTCTATGTGTTCGAGCATAACGTCCGAATTTTCGGTCTTGAACCACGTTACCGCTCCATCGGGATTTTCATTGTCCTTTCCGTAAAATGGCGGTACAGGAAGATTGTCCAGAAACCATTTATGGGTTTGGTCGTATATCTCTGCGTCCTCCTTGCTGTAAACGCCGTCACGTATTCTCCGCCAGTTCAGTATAAAAACTCCCACTGGCTTCTGCGTTCGGTATGCGATCTCACGGCCTTGAACGCGCATATACTTAAAAGTTTTCACTCGGCTTCGTCCCCCTTATCCTCGGTGATACGACCCTTTACCTCGAACCAGAAAGTGCTTCCCACTCCTATCTCGGAGCGCACCCCGAACTTGAAGTTGTGCCGCTTCAGTATCTGCTTCACAATGGAAAGTCCCAGACCGGTGCCGATGACCTCACGCTTGTTTTTCTCGGCGCGGTAGTACCTGTCGAATATCAGCGGCAGAAGCTCAGGCTCAATGCCCTTGCCCGTGTCGGTTATCTCGATGCGGGCGGTTGTGTCGTCTTTCAGGAGCAGGGTTATATAGACGTTTTTGTTTTCGCCCGTGTAGTTCACCGCGTTGTTGATAAGATTATAGAGAACCTGTTCTATCTTGATAATATCCGCTTCAATCTCAAAATCGGTGTCGGCGGTAACAAAAAAGCTATAGCCCTGCTGTTCAGATAAAAGCGTGTACCTGCCCATAATTTCGTGAATTTTTTTCGTAATGGAAAACCTGCTCAGATTAAGACCCTCCGAACCGCTTTCCAGCTTTGAAAGGTCAAGGATGTCGTTTACCAGAGCCGCAAGACGGTCGCTTTCTTCGATTATGATGTTTACGTGCTCGGAACGCTTTGCAGGGTTGTCCCCCGAAAGATCGCGTATCATTTCCGCGTAGGCCTTCACCATTGTCAGCGGAGTCCTCAGATCATGGGAAATATTTGCAATAAGATCGCGGCGCAGCGAGTCCACCTTGGAAATTTCGGCGGCGGCGTAGTTAAGGGTCTCGGCGAGAGTTTCCGTTTCGCTGTAGCCTCGTCCGTCAAACTCTGCGGAATAATCTCCGTGTCCCAGCTTTTTAGCGGATTTTGTGATACGAACTATCGGAGTTTCGATAAGTCTTGCAAGAAAATATGAAATACCCAGTCCCAGAACCAGAAGCATAATGCTTATCTGGAAAATCTGGCTGTTGATGATAGTCTTTGTGGAATCCAGCGGCTCCAGCGAAGTATTGAGGAAGATATAGCCGCTGGGGTCGGCTCGGTCTCCCAAAACCATTACGAAAAGCATGGTATCGTTATTGAACCGCGGGTTCTTGACCTCTGCGTAATAGATACCCGAGGAGCTTTCCACGGCTTTCGCCCTGTACTTGTAAAGTCCCGCCGCGTAAATACCGTGGACAAGGCAGTTGTTCGCCATCATGTCGTAGGAGTAGACGCGGTTTCCGTAAGCGTCTTGTATAAGAATGCACATATCGTTGTCGTAAGCAAGACGGTCAAGGCTGTCGGCGGTGAATTCGTCCTGGCTCCAGCCTGTAAGGATATAGCTTGCTATATCGAAAATATTTCTTGTTTTCATGCGCTTGTAGGTAGATTCAAGAGACACTCCGAAGCTGAACCACAGCAGTGCAATTATACTTATAATAAATATGGCAAAATATATCCATACCGTATTTCGTATCGTTTTGAAATTCTTCTTCACATAATTTCCTTTCCTGCCGCAAACGCGTGCAGACGCGTACTGTTTAATGATCCGAACATTTTACGCACTTGGCGGCTAAGCCTGCTGGGCAGCGCCGCCGTCAAATTTATAACCCATTCCGCGAAGCGTCACAATGAATTTTCTGTACTCTCCCAGCGAGCTGCGGAGCATTTTAATGTGCGTGTCAACGGTGCGGTCGTCGCCGTAGAAATCATATCCCCACACTTCCTCCAGAAGCTTTTCACGGGAAAGCGCTATACCCTTGTTCTTAACCAGATAGAACAGCAGGTCATACTCTTTCGGCGTAAGCTGCGCGGGAGTGCCGTCTATGGTGACCTCCCTGCCGATAACGTTTATCTCCAGTCCCTCGAAGCGTATCTTTTCTATCTTTGTCTCGTCCGCGGCAGAACCTCTTTTCAAAACGGCTTTTATCCTTGCCAGCAGCTCTTTCGGAGAAAATGGTTTTACCACATAGTCGTCCACGCCTATCTCAAAGCCGAACAGCTTGTCATATTCTTCGCCGCGGGCTGAAAGCATTATCACCGGTATCTGCTTTGTTTTGCGGATCTCCTTGACCGCCGAATAGCCGTCCAGTCTCGGCATCATAATATCCATAACGATCATGTCGAAGTCTTCTTTGCGGCACATCTCCACCGCTTCCATGCCGTTCTCTGCCTCGGCGGTCTCGTATCCCTCAAACTCGGCGTACTCCTTTACAACATTGCGTATCATTTTTTCATCGTCTACTATCAGAATTTTAGGCATATTAAATCGTCCTTTCTTTTCGGGGCGGTTTGTATCGTCACGCCTTACCGATATTTGCTTCTGCAATCCCGTCAAAGTACAGGCAAAAATTTTCGCTTTGCCGCATGATGCAAGCTTTTGCATGATTTTTGTGCATTTTGACAGGACTTTAATTTTAACTATAACTGCCAATACCTATTTTACCATTTAATTGTGTCGGATTTGTGAAAGTTTATCCTCTTTTCAGTGTTTATTTTTTATAAATATTGACAAAAATAAAATTGTTTTGTATAATATATTTGTAAGTAATACTAAACATCGATTTCGCGTTTCGACCTCGCCGGCTGCCGAGTGCGTTAGAACAAAGCGTCATCGGCGTCGACACAGCCGTTTTAAGTCATCATGCTTTTGCAGTCATCGGGAGGAGTGATTGAAATGCGTAAATATTCAAAGGTGATCGTCATCGCCGCTTCATATGCTGCGCTTGCCCTCACAGCTTTAAATATAGCGCTTAGGATACCTGCGTATACAAATGTGATTATGGGGTGTTTTGCTGTTGCCGCGGTCATTTCAATTACCATACTCGTGTTTTTTGCTATCAATTTTGAGCGTGAACGGGCGCGCAAGGAACGGGAAAATATTTCCCAAATTATGCAGAGCATCAATGCTATGGCTATTCTCTGGGATGCCGATTTCAGATACGTCGAAGTAAACAGTTGTCTGACAAACGCTATAGGTTATACCTCTCAGGATCTTTCCGATATCAAGACCCTTAAAAAGGTTCTTCCTGCGGACGCTTTCGCTCCGAGTCTCCAAGCTGTAGTAAACAACCGCGATGAAGAGTTCTACGTTACCGCAAAGGGCGGCGCGAAGGTGTGTACTATATGGAACACATCTATTGTAAGCGTTACTACCGTCCGTAAGCGCACACGCTATCTTATGCTTTCGATAGGTCTTGACCTTTCGGAATCGATCAAAATGAAAGAGGACCTTATCAAATACTCCAAGGAGCTTGCCGAGTCCGAGACCCGCTACAGCCTTTCAATGGAGCTTTCCGAGATCGGTCTGCTTCTCAAGGCCTCTGGAAACAGCAGTTATTACGTTTCACAGCAGCTCAGGAATATGCTGGGAATAAATTCCGAGTATATTTCCGAGGGTGTGCTCAGAGCAAGATTCCACCCTGCCGATGTTATGACCTTTGACACGCTCGGCAATGCAATGGTAAACTGTGCGGCACAGGATGAGGAATCTGTCCGTGCTGTTCACTTTACGGAATTTCGTCTGCTTTCGGCGGATAACACCTATCACTGGTATCAGTTCCGCTATAAGATCACTCCGAATCAGTCAAAAATTCTTGCTGACATAGGCGGAGCGATCCTCGATATCACCAAGGATAAGGAAAAGGACAGCCTTATCGAAAAAATGGCGTATATCGACGATGTTACACAAATCTATAACAGAAACAAATTCATGCAGATCGGTCAGGAGACTTTTGAATGTTCCCGCGATTCGGCTATTAATTACTGGGTTATCGTTTTGGATATCGACAATTTCCATATCATTAACGACACCTGCGGTTACACCAACGGAAACAAGCTTCTTAACGAATTCGGAAAGGTCGTTCAGGACGCGCTCACGTCCGGCGGCTTCGGCGCAAGAATAGGCGGCGATAACTTTGCACTGCTTATCCGCGATAACGGTGATGAAAATCTTCCCGTAAATATTATACGCAGGATACAGGATCAATTCAAGATCATCTGCGCAGACAGCTTCTCATCTCAGGGAATGACCTGTTCTGCCGGTTACTGCAAGATGTCCGACGGCGGCGAGGATTTTGCGAAAGTTCTCGACCATGCGGAATTCTCGCTCAGTATGTCCGACGGTACCAAAAATGATATTATACGCTACGACAACGCAGTGCACGATAAGATCATCAAGAGCGCTGCTATCGAAAACGAGCTCGTCAAGGCTATTGACAACCATGAGCTGACGCTGTACTATCAGCCGAAGATACACCTTGGCAACGGTACGCTCATCGGTATGGAGGCTCTTATCCGCTGGGTAAGACCTGACGGTACGGTGGTTCCCCCATCGGAGTTTATCCCTGTTGCTGAAAGTTCACTGCTTATCACAAAAATCAGCGACTTCGTTCTGTACGAAGCCTGCCGCCAAAATAAGATGTGGCAGGATATGGGACTTCCTCCCATTACGGTTTCCATTAACCTTACCGCTGTTGACTTTTACCAGACCGACGTTAAAGAATCAATTATACGCGCGCTGGACGCTACCGGTCTTGACCCGCAGTGGCTTGACGTGGAGCTTACCGAATCCCTTGCTTTGAAAGATATCGATCACGCTATCCAGCAAATGCAGGAAATCCGTGATCTGGGTGTAAAACTTTCTATGGACGATTTCGGTACGGGTTATTCGTCCCTCAGTTATATTCAGGTACTGCCCATCACGTTGCTGAAGCTCGACCGCTCGTTTATAATGTATCTTGAAGAGGACGAGATCTCACGCGAGATAGTTTCCGCGGTAATCAGAATCGCTAAGTCTAAGAAGATAGAGACCATTGCCGAGGGCATCGAGACCATCGGTCAGGCAGATATCCTAAAGGAAGCGGGCTGCGATCATGCACAGGGTTATTTCTATGGAAAGCCTATGCCTAAGGATAAATTTGAGGAATTTATGAAAATAAAAGCTCGCGAATCCGTGTCGGCAAATTCATAGCAGTTAAAAATCCCCCGTCTGTCCAGGCGGGGGAAAGCGTGGTTTTAACGGAACTTAGGTTCTTGTCAAAAACGTTTGATAGACGTTTAAAACAATAAGAGGGAGGAGTTTTTATTATGGCAAAAAGAAGAATAGGTATCCTTACAAGCGGAGGCGACTGTCCCGGTCTGAACGCGACTATAAGAGGCGTTGCAAAGGCGTGCTTCGAGCGTATGGGCGAGGACAATGTGGAGATCGTGGGTATCCAGAACGGATACTACGGTCTGATAAACAATATTGCCAAGGAAATGAAGCCATCGGATTTTTCGGGTATCCTCACTCAAGGCGGAACTATTTTGGGTACAAAGCGTCAGCCGTTCAAGATGATGTCCGTTATCGGCGAGGACAATGTGGACAAGGTCAAGGCTATGAAGGACACCTACAAAAAGCAGAAGCTTGACTGCCTTTTGACTTTGGGTGGAAACGGTACTCACAAGACCGCTAATCTACTTTCAGATGAGGGACTGAATGTTATCGGTTTGCCTAAGACCATTGACAACGACATTTACGGTACAGAGGTAACTTTCGGTTTCCACACCGCAGTTGATATTGCCACGGACGTTATCGACCGTCTGCACACCACGGCGGCGTCCCACAGCCGTATCCTCATGGTTGAAATTATGGGCAACAAAGCGGGTTGGCTTACGCTTTATGCGGGCATCGCAGGCGGCGCGGATATAATCATAATCCCCGAAATCCCTTACGATCCCAAGAAAGTTATCGATGCTCTCAATAAGAGAAGCGCGGCGGGAAAAACTTTCTCCATCGTAGCAGTTGCGGAGGGCGCGTTCGATACGGAAGAAGCCAAAATGAAGAAGAAAGAACGTGCAAAGGCGCGCCAGGAAGCGGGAATTGCTACCGCGACAAACCGCCTTGCGGCTCAGATACAGCAGGGTACGGGAATCGACACAAGAGTGTGCGTTCCTGGACATATGCTGCGTGGAGGAAGTCCATCGGCTTATGACAGAGTCTTGGCGACAAAGTTCGGCGTAAGAGCAGCCAAGCTTATTGAGCAGGAGAAGTACGGCTGCTCGGTTGCGATGGTCAAGAGTCTTATCACGGAGAATCCGCTGTCCGAAGTTGCCGGAAAGACCAAATTTGTTACTGAGGAGCACCAGCTTGTTGTGACAGCGCGCCATTTGGGTATTTCTTTCGGTGACTGATAAATTAAGCCGCAGATTTGAAAATCTGCGGCTTTTTCGCTGGGGTAAATCACTCCAAGCAAATCAGTCACTTATAATATTGACATTTTTACACAAAAGGTGTATAATAAATATTATTTGTATTATTTTAAAAACGTCTGCTATACTATAAATATTTTAATCGGAGGAGAACGAGGGAAACTTATTTCGGCTGTAAGCGGGATAATTAACGGTACCGTAAAAATCAGCGACAGAAAAAAATACAGTACGATCACCGTTGCTATCGCCTGCGTTCATATGCTTCTGATCCTTATTTTCAGAACAATTGGATCCGTTCCGATGACAATTTATAATGTGTGCAGTGTGGTCGGATACCTAATGTGCCTGCCGCTCATCAGGCGCAATGCCCTCAGCTGGGTGTTCGCATACATATGCGTTGAGGTGCCGCTGCATTCATTTTTGGCTATCTATACCGCAGGTTGGAATTACGGATTCGCCATGTACCTTATCGCAATCGTTCCTGTAGGATTTGATATGTCCTTTGCTTTGAAAAACCCGGTCAGGGGAATAAAAATTTCCATGATATTCGGATTATTCAGTTTTGTAACGTTTATTTCGTGCAGAATGTTTTCATATTACAATATGCCTCTTTACAGCGTTGACAACGAATTTTTTGTGCAGATCGTCTTTTTTTTCAATATGCTGTGTACATTTCTGCTGCTGCTTGTGTATTCATTTATTTTCGCTTCGGAAATAAATGTTGCCCAGACTGTGCTGAGGAAGAAAAATTCCGAGCTTGCAAATCTTGCTTCAAAAGATGCTCTTACGGGATTTTACAACCGCCGCAAAATGCACGAATACCTTGTGTGTGCCGCGGAAGGTAAGGAGGTATTTTCGCTGATAATGAGCGATATCGACAACTTCAAGAAGCTTAACGATACATACGGTCACGATTGCGGAGACGAGGCTCTCAAGGCAGTTTCGGACGCGTGCAGAAGCTGTATTTCCGATGGGGACAGAATCTGCCGTTGGGGCGGAGAAGAATTTCTTATACTGACTAATCGTCCTCTTAATGCCGCCGCAGATACGGCTGAAAAGATACGTTCCGCTGTGGAACACTGCAACCTGACTTTTAACGGAATCGATATAAAGATCACCATGACTCTGGGCGTTTCTGAATTTGACCCGTCTTCGACAATAGACAAGGTTATTACCGCTGCGGATCAAAAGCTTTATATCGGCAAAAACAGCGGCAAAAACCGCGTCGTCAAGTAGCTGTTCAGACCGAAAGGAGTACCGTAATGCCGAGATTTTTTACCGATAAGCCCACAGATGAAGTTATTACAGTGACGGGAAGCGACGCGGCTCATATCGGATATTCCCTAAGAATGAAGATAGGCGACCCTATCACGTTCTGCAACGCGGGGACGGACTATTTCTGCCGCATTGAAAGCATGAACGGCAGCGAAGTGGTCTGCCGTGTTGAAAGCTCGGAAGCAAGCCGCTCTGAGCCTACAGTTTCGGTCACGCTTTATCAGGCGTACCCGAAACAGGATAAACTTGACTATATAGTCCAAAAAACTACAGAATTGGGTGTTACGCGGATAGTGCCGTTTATTTCGGCAAGATGCGTTTCCAGACCCGACGGAAAATCCGCAGAGAAAAAGCTTGACCGTTTGCGGCGTATCGCTGAGGAGGCGGCTAAGCAGTCAGGCAGGGGGATAATTCCCGAAATCACGCCGCTAACCGATATGCGGGGCGCGGTCGAGGATATGAAAAAATGTGATATTAGACTTTTCTGCTACGAAAACGGAGGGGAAAGGCTTTCTGATATTTCCCTGCCGAAAAGCAGCTCTATAGGTGTAATGATAGGTTCGGAGGGAGGATTTGAGCGTGCCGAAGCGGATTCCGCCGAAGATGCGGGAGCAGTGAAAATATGGCTGGGAGAGCGGATACTGAGGTGTGAGACATGTCCCGTTGCGGTAACAGCCATTCTGATGAATCTTACGGGAAATATGTAACATAAAAAACCGTTCCTGTCGGAGCGGTTTTTTTGACAATATTATATATGTAACAGCACAAAAAGACCGCCCCTATTGGGACGGTCTTTAAAAATCGTATGAGCAAGGTAT